>JAAFHQ010000439.1 GCA_013298445.1 Chitinophagales bacterium
GACGATGCTTGCCTCGAAACCCGCAACATCTCCCACGACTTGAGGCCCTTTTCCCTGAAATACGGGTTCAGCTCTGCATTGGGTGATTTGGTTAAAAAAGCCCAAACTGCATTGCCCCAAACCGAAGTTATTTTTGGAAGCTATGGGGAAGAACCCCAGATTAGTGAAGAGACTGCCCTCATGGTTTACCGCATCGTGCAGGAGCTACTCAACAATGCGGCCAAGTACGCCAAGGCTACACAGATAACTTTACAAACCTTTTATGAACCCGAACAGCTCTCAGTACATGTAGAAGATGACGGACAAGGCTTTGATTTAAAGCTGGTTAAAGAAGGAAATGGTCTTGGAAATATTCGTTCCCGCATCGACTATCTAGGTGGTCAAATCATCTGGCAAACAGCTCCTCAACAAGGTACCGCAGTAATCTTATCTGTTCCATTGCAAAATCACCCCAAAAACCTGGGGTAAACCCTAGGTTATTAAAGCTACGGGTTTACCCTATTGGCTACGACGATGAACAGTCCTAACTTTGTATCATCAAAAAGGACAAAACGATTGTTCTTCTCTCTCTAAAAATTTTCAGCAGGAATCTCTTTCTGACTTCGGAGTATAAAGACACGAAATCAGAAAGTTGATTACCAAATCAACAGGCTGGAAATAATACTTGGAAAGGCTGCTTCCGCGGAGGAAGCAGCCACTCTTTTTTGCCAAAGAATCATTATCACACCTCCCAATTTTCCTATTCAAATTTTGTTTGCTGGAGTAATCATTAAGTACTTCGTTTCAAATTACAATACGCATTTACAAAAGCAAACAACGCAACCGCACCAAACTTCCTGTTTTAGTGTTTAGTTTAGTAGATCTCGATTTCCATTCAGGCTGTTCCTCTTACTAATAAGTTGGCCTGGACTTGCAACAGGCTGGCTATTGGATGATTCCCCCCTAAAGGCATCTTCTTTCCGGGCTAGATGCCGCTGAGGAATTATCAGGGCTACCTTCCGAAAAAGGTAGCCCAACTTTTTTAAAAATACAACTCCACCATCGCTCCATTCAGCACAAAATGCACAAATGTGCGGATGTTTTCCTCCTGAAAAACCTGCTGAACGCCTGCTTTGCTGAAATAAAGGAAAGGGGCCATTTCTGCGGCCTTGGCCCGATAACGCTTCATATCTCCGGCATAACTCGAAAATTGGATGAGGGCAATGCCATCTTCGCTTTCCAACAACAAGTCGATTTCGCGTTCAAAAATGCGCACCCCCTGAAAATGCCGCAAAGGATAACGTTGGTGGTAAAAAGGTGCTTGGAAATATTGATCCAAAAAGCCACGGAAAGCCTGACCAGCCGGAAGCAATTGCTCAGCACTGAGCCACTCCTCTACTTCGAAGCGCTGCAACAAACCCTCCGTGATTGCCTTCAGTTCATTCGCCTCGTAATCTGGCTGCCAGGCGTGAAAAAAGGCTTTAACTGCCCGGGAAATTTGGTTAAAGTCAGCCAACAAAGATTCAATGTGAAAAGCGGAGGCGTAGGTCATTAATTCCCCAGTGTTGAAGGAAGGGATTTGATCCTGAAGGTTTTCCTTCCAGGTATCGATGTACAGCGGAATGTGTTTTTGTTTGCCTGCGCGTGGTTCTAAAAACAGAATTTCCGGCTCTTCGATATCCAACAATTCAAAATCGCGGGAAAAAGTAAAGGTTTCAGTTTCTTTGTTCAGGATGACGCCAGCCCATTCCCAAGGGGTGTCGCTTACGCTGGCATCCAGGGTGGGGTAATCGTCCTTGCCTTCGTGCCAGGCGCGGTTGAGCCATTTGGTAGGCGTATTGGTGGTCGGAAAAATCAGGTAGTCGCGTGCACGGGTGAGCCCTACGTACAAGAGTCGATTTTCTTCCTGCGTAGCCTGGGCTATTTTTTTGGCCTGTACCTCACTTTGCGCCAGCCTTTCGGCCAAGGGAGTTCCTTTGAATTGTTTATCATAAGGATTCACCCAGTAACGCAACCAGCGATTGCTCAGGATATTGTTCAAATCCACCTGGGTGCCTTCTTCTTGCTCGATATTTAATCCCCACAATTCGGTGCGGATGTCTTTTTCCAAATTGTAACAGACCACTATAGGCCATTCCAAGCCTTTGCTGCGGTGGTAAGTCATCACGTTGATGGCCTCCGGGCTTTCGCCAGCAGCCTGAAAGTCGCGTTCTTCCGACTCTAATTCGTTCAACCACAATAACAAGCCGCCCAGTGAAGCAGCAGATTGCAGGCGATTGCAAGCCTCTTCGTACTGTAAGGCCAGTTTGCGCAGCACATCCAGGTTATCCAGGCGTTGGTTGGCTTTGCCCCAGCTGACGATGCGGCGCCGCAAATCCAGGTCTTCAACCAACAAGTCCAGGATCTCGGCACTCGACAACTCGATGGTTTCGGTACGCAATTCGTCCAGGCGGCGAATCAGAAAATCGTTGGTTGCCCAGCGATTGGTGATTTCGCCCGCGTCGTAATTTTTTAGGTAATCCAGGCGGTCTTCTACGATGGTTTCGATGTCTTTTCCAGCTCCAAGGAGTAGTATTTCGGCCACCGAAAGGGAGTCGTGGTAGTTGAGCAGGTATTTCAAACAGGCCAACACTAGTTTCGCTTCCGCTGTATTCAACAACCCCGCCCGGGCAATCGCCACCTTGAAGCCCGCCCGATTGAGGGCTTCGGCCATGTTCTGGCAGTCGCTGTTGGAGCGGCATAGGATAGCCACATCGCCGGGTTGGGCAGGTCGATGGCTTGTTTCACCTTTGGGCAGTACATATACCTTGCGTTGCATCCATTCGCGCAGGGCAAAGGCGGTACAGTTTTCCGGCCAGGGTTTGCCAGGAGTACGTCCGCTGCGTTTTTTGCCTTCTTCCTCTTCTTCTTCAAAATGCCAATGCACCAATGCGTCAGATGCTTCAATGGCTTCTTCTGCTTTGGTACGTTTAGGAATCAGTGCCACTTGTTCGGGCGGCATATTGCCAAATGCTTTGACAAAAATGGCATTGCTAGCGTAGACCAAATCTTGGCGAGAGCGCCAGGAGTTTTCCTGGATGTCTTCGGGTTTTACGCCTCCACTCTGCTCGATGATGGCCTGCATCAATTCGGGTGCTGCGCCCCGAAAGCCATAGATGGATTGTTTAGGGTCGCCTACCCAGATGCTGTGACGCGCCAATTGGGAGAGTTTCAAAAAGATCTCCAATTGCATGGGGCTGGTATCCTGGAACTCATCCACCAACAGCAAATCCAATTCGTTGCGCAACACCGTTTGAACTTGCTCATCACGCAACAAATCCATGATCAGCGCCTCCATATCGGTGTAGTCGATCAGGCCACGTTGTTTTTTGTAAGCCGCAAATTCGTCCAAAGCGGCGAGCGCCAATTCAAAAACCTGATCGATAAAGGCTTGAATGTCCTGCTGAAACTGGGGGTGTTGTTCGTGGACTTTGGCAAATTCGAGCAGGTCGACTACATCGTCCTTACTTTTGGCTCCCGGTTTGAGTTTGCTGATTTTGGCCCAATTGCGCCAGCTGAGTTCGCCGCGCAGGCGCAGGTCGCGCTCTAGTTCTACGAGGTCTTTGACCACGTTTTTGGTGACCTGGGTTTCATCGGCATTGCTTTCGAGGCGTTCGATGCTGCTTTTGAGCATTTCGCTCAGTTCGGCATTGAAGGCTTCGGCACTTTTTTTGGCAGGTTCGCCCAGAAAAACCCGGAAACTTTCAAAAGAGCGCTCGCGGCTACGCTCCAACACCTCGCGTGAAAAGTCGTTGGCGCGGGCCACTTCGGTGATTTGGCGGACTTCACGCCGCCAGTCAAAATATTCGTTGCTGCTCAGGCCCAGACGGTCGCAAAGCAGGGTCATTTTTTCTACCCTTTCGTCGGTGAGCACCGTGGCGAGGGATTGGTTGAAGAGGATTTGTTGGTCTTCTTCGGCAATGATGGCTACTTCCGGTGAAATGCCTGCTTCGTAGGCGAAACGTTGGAGGAGTTTAACGCCCAGACTGTGCACAGTACCGACCAGGGCATTGGTGAGGTCTTCGGCTTGTTCATTAAGCCCTTCGGACAACAATTTGACCCGCACCCGTTCCTGCAATTCGGCTGCTGCTTTTTTGGTAAAAGTGGTCGCGATGATGCCACTGGCGCGTACGCCCTCGCGCATGAGGCGCACCATTTCCTGGGTAAGGCGGTAGGTTTTGCCGGAGCCGGCACCGGCGGAGATGATTTTGATGTTCATAAAGGTGCAACTAGCGATTAGTGATTACTCCGGTAAATTCGCAGAACTTGATTTTCCAAAGAATCCAGGTCTTCTACTAAGCCATGAATTCTAATGGCTAATTCTTGATAATTTGCATCATAAGTACATGCAATAATACCACTATGTTGCATTCCTGATTTATGGAGCTTGAAGAAATCTTTACGATTAAAGGTGAGTAAGGCTCGCTTTTCAATTAATGAGAAGGAAAGTACTTGATCATCAGGGATTCTTTGGTTTGCATTCCCTGCCTCAAATGCAGTTAACACATCATGACCCAGTTCTCGTAAGTGCATTACTACTTGTAAATCAAAATTTTCATTGCTGTAAAACCGCATCAAATTTCAATTGACTCATTTTCCAAAATCTCCCGATCAATCTCTTCTTTATTTGCACGATAATAAGCCCAGGCATTGGTCAGATCTTCGGCTCTAAGCGAAGGGTAGGACAACAACAATTGCGCTTCAGAGGCCCCGGCATGCAATGCTTCTACCAACAACCAAACCGGAATCCGGGTCCTGACAATACAAGCACTACCACCACACACCCCAGGTGTTTTTTCAATCCCTGGCAGCCGATAGTTCAAATCGTCAGTGAGCCACTTTGCTAGTTGTGCTTTTTCACCGATCGACATTTCTTGTAGCAAGACTTCTGCTCGTTGCAACGCATTGGTCATAATCGCTCCTTTTTTACAAAAATAGTCGTTTTCAATTTGAGATGTTGGATAATTTTGAACATTTCCCGTTGCCCCCCTTCATTGCATAGCGCTACTCCGCCAACTGATAAATCTCCTTCAACTCCCGCCCCGCTTGATTGTAATCCAGGCCATACCCAATCACGAACTTGGAAGGAATCGAAAAGCCTACAAAATCAGCCTCCAAGGGAAATTGTAGTGCATCAGGCTTGAGCAGCAAGGTGGCAATCGCTACGGAAGCAGGCCCTTGTTCGCCCATTTTTTTGGTCAGTTCATACAAGGTACGGCCCGAGTCGATGATGTCTTCGACCAGGATGACGTGGCGGTCTTTGATCTCAATGTCCAGCCCCATATTGGTGGTGACCTGCCCGGTGGATTGTAGCCCTGCATAAGAAGACAAACGCATAAAGGTCACTTCACATTCCAGTTCAGCAGCCCGTACCAGGTCGGCAGTAAAAATGAAAGCTCCATTTAAAATGCCGATGAAAAGGGGACGTTGACCAGCATATCTTTCGCGCAAAGCCACGCCCAATTCATCAATCCGCTGCTGAATG
>JAAFHQ010000044.1 GCA_013298445.1 Chitinophagales bacterium
TAGATTGTTTCTAAATAAAATCAAAGAATCATTTCAGCATAACTCAGAATGACTTCAAATCCTTTTTCCTGAAAATAGCTTTTTGTACTTGCGGCATTCCGCTCACTCGTCACCAACACAAAATCGCCCCCCCATGCGCCCAAAGATTTCACTACGCCCCAATAATCCGGAAAATAAAGGTCTTGGGCACGTGGCAATTCCAGCATGCTACTGACGATCCTTTCATGCTGAAGCATCAAGTTTTCAAACGCTTTGAGCGAGTCGCAGGCCACAACCTCCAAGCTTAATTGATTGATTTCGGTTAAGGATACTTTTACCTTTTCCCCCAAAGCTCGATACCGCTGAATGCCCTCCCGGCTATTCTGCTTTTTCCCCAAATACACAAAGTAAAGCTGGTCAGCAAAAGCTGGATGAAAAGCCACGGGTCGCGCAACTTGATTTTCATAAACAATGGGTCCCTTTGCCAGCGCACAAGCCAAATCGTAACCTGAGCCGCCAAAGGTTTTGGCCAACAAATCATAAGGATTCACTTGGGCCAAATGTGCTACAAAGCTGATGAGGGTAGAACTGCTACCCAGGCCCCAATGCCGGGAAAAATCCAACCGGCTGATAACCACACATCCCGCCAGGCTATTCAGGGGAATGTTGGACAATAAAAATGCCTGCTCCAAAACCTGAATCAGCCGTTGAGCGGGCTCAGAGGGCTCGGCTGATACAATCCTAAAGCTAGGGATTTCTAAAGTGATATTGAACCAGGAAGTACCATCGGCATCATAGCTCTGCCAGCTTAGTTCTCCCATTTTTCCAGGTTCAACTTTGAAATGTTGCCCCAATCGGGTAGGCAAGGCCAGTGCCATCGCTCCATCCAATACAAAGTACTCTCCGGTCAGCAGCAATTTGCCTTGTGCATGGTATACTTCTCCTAAGAATAGCGACATGGGCATCTACATTACATTCACTGCGGGTTTGGCTTTTTCTTCCTCCCGACGATCCAAAAACTCGCGTACTGCCGAGAATGAAACCACCCGATCCTGGAAGTATTCTACCGCAGCCGTACAATCATCGGGATCTCCTCCCAAATGATTGAGGATATTCATCAGGTGCATTTTCATATGCCCTTTTTGGATTCCGGTGGTCACAAGGGAGCGTACCGCGGCAAAGTTTTGGGCCAGGCCTGTGGCGGCTATGATGGACATCAATTCCGGCGCGGAAGGCTGCCCCAGAATTTCCAGGGAAAGATTAGCAAGTGGGTGCAACTTGGTCAAACCACCTACGGTGCCGAGCGCAATGGGTAAGTCCAGCCAAAATGTAAAGATCCCATTTTCAACCTTACAATGGCTCAAACTCCGGTATTGCCCATCGCGGGCAGCATAGGTATGTCCGCAGGCTTCGGTTGCCCTGAAATCATTGCCAGTGGCGATGACCACAGCATCTACGCCATTGTAAATGCCTTTGTTGTGGGTGGTAGCACGGTAAGGGTCGATTTCGGCGATGCGCACTGCTTTGGCAAATTTTTCAGCAAAGCCGCGTCCATCCAAATTGATGCAAGCATCGTCCAGTTGTTCTACCGGGCAACTTACTTCGGCGCGTACGATACAATCGGGCGTATAGTTGGACAAAATGGCCATGATGACCTCTACTTCCCGTTCACTTGCACTCAAACTCGTTTGGGAGCTGATGAAATGTTGCAAACTGCGGCCAAACTCCTCCAAAACCGAGTTGATAAAATTGGCCCCCATGGAGTCACAAGTTTGAAAACCTACCTTTAACTGGTAATAATCGGCTTCCAAGTGGCTCATATCCTGCAACTCAATCGATGAGACGCCGCCGCCTCGTTTTTCCATATTGCTGGTGATGTGCCGAACATCGTTGAGCAGGGTATTGGAAAGCGCTGGCATCAGCGCCTGGAGTTTGGTGCTGTCCCCTTTCCAACTGAAGTGCAATTGCCCTAGTTTGGTGGTGCCCAATACGCTGGTTTTGAAGCCACCTTTGTGCAACCAAAATTTGGCGGCACTGGCAGCCGCTGCAACTACGGAGCTTTCCTCAATGACCATCGGAACAGCGTACATTTGCCCATCTACCAAAAAATTGGGGGCAATGCCGTAGGGAAAGACAAAATTACTCAGGGTATTTTCACTGAATCCGTCCAGAATGCGCTGTACTTCGGCGTCTTCATGCCAGAAACTGCGGAGCGACTCCAAAGTACTTCTCTCATCGGCTGAAAAGTTTTTAGCCAGCCACTGAATTTTTTCTGTTTTACTCAGCTTATGGAGTCCCGATATTGATTTTTCCTGCATTCTTGTGTTATCTGAGGAACGATTAAAAAATAAGTTAGTGATTTTGCCGCCGCTATTTTGAGTATAATCGATTATCTTTTGAGGCTAATAGCAAGCCTATTTAACGAAAAAGATAGGAAGAGTAAACTCAAAAGAGCAAGGCAAAACGCTAAATTATTTTTTAATCGTTCCTTACCTTTAAAAATGCTTGCGCCAGTTCTAAGCCTTCAATCTGTGCTGCAATATAAGTATGCAAAGTTGCATATTCACCCTGCGCGTATTTCAAAAAACCAGAAGCTTGCCCATAAATCGCAGGCATTTTTACCTTATTGATGAGGTAATACCCGTCTAAAAAATTCTGGATGCCACCGGAAATGATCACTGCTGGGCACTTGACACGATCTCCCAATTCTGCAATCAATTGATTGACAAAACCTACCATTTCAACAGCGTTATGGCCTACATTGGCCAATTGCCCATAGATCAATTGCTTTTCTTCGGAGTCGCGGAGTAATTCCAGTTTGGCAAAATTGGTCCCTCCTGCCGCAGCAAAATCAACTGCAGCTAAGGGAAGCTGCAAAAGTGCCTTCATACTCTCAAGTCCCATGCCTTGCCCCACTTCTTTGACGATGATTGGGCCCTTAAGGTATTCCAAAATAGTTTCAATGGTCTGTAAAGGAGACTGAGAAAAGCGGTCGCCTTCGGGTTGGAGCCATTCCTGCAGTGGGTTTACGTGAATGATCAAGCCATCTGCTTCAAGTTTGTTGAGCAAAATGTCTATTCGGTACAATTCATTGTTTGTGATGAGTTGTTCCAATTGTGCTATGCCGAGGTTGGCGAAGAGGGGCTGCCCGTTCATCAATGGTTTGACCGCAAAATCGTTTAATCTATCATCACTGTACAACAATTGACGACAAGAACCCAAGCCCATACCCATCCCAAATTCGCCACATGCTCTGGCCAGATTGTGATTGATGGTGTTTGCCATAGCAGTCCCCCCGGTCATGCTGGATACCCATAAAGGTGCACGGAACGTGTGCCCTAGAAAGTTGAAAGCAGGCCAGGAGCCCGCTTGTGGATGCGCATTGAATAATGGTTCGTAATAGAATCGGGCATCTAACTCCCCTGAATTTACCTGTGAGCGGAAAGCCAGTTGGATATGATCACGTTTGCGTTCTTCCGCAGTAGGATCTTCCTCCGTTTGGGCCAAAATGGCAGCTTTGTTGGGCTTATTCATCAAAAGCGAGTATTCATCCCACAAAATTAAGCAATTAGGGCAATTATTTTTGCCCCATTACTTATGCGGATGCAATGACGTAAAATCAGTTTCGGGAGTGAAACAAGAAGTGTGATGGAAAGTTTTGTGGATAGAAAAGAAAGAAAAAAAGGAGAAGAAAATAATTTTTACCTAATTTTGACAAATACGAAAAGTGGAAGGCAAGTCCGAACAAATATCTTGCTTGAGTAGCTGTACGTTCGGACTTGGAGCTTCCTGCTCAAAATTAGAAACGCTTATTTACATAGAGGTAATCGCAATATTGGTGGTGGAACAACTAAAAGTGCCCCACAAAAAATAATTACAAACACACCATTGTGTGATTGTGACACAATGATAAGAATAATTATCTTTGTGTCCAAATCACACTAAGTTTTTTTTCTAATTTTTTTCAAATGGAGAAATTTATTACGGTACTACAAGACATCAAAACCCTGTTTAATCGATCTTTGAGCGAATTATCCATAGATTGTGTGGTTTTTGGTTTTCATGACGAACAGCTTAAAGTGCTCTTGCTTAGGGCGAAAGGTTCGGACTCCTGGATGTTGCCCGGGGGCTGGATTTTAAAAACTGAACACCTCGAAGATGCTGCCTACCGCATTCTAAAAGAAAGGACTGGACTGGGTTCTATCTTTCTTCAACAGTTTCACACCTTCGGAGCAAACAACCGTTACAATGGTAGAGAAATTATGGCTCGTCTGGGTTTACCCCCTGAGCAGAATTTTTTCCCGGAAAGAGCGGTTTCGGTTGGCTATTATGCTTTGGTAGAGTATTCGTTGGTAGAACCCCAAACAGATATGATGACCGATGAATGTCGCTGGTGGGATGTCAATGAAATTCCAGAACTACTTTTTGACCACAATGAGATCGCCTCAAGAGCCTTAAAAGCCTTGCGCAAGCAATTTGACCACGAAGCATTAGGGTTCAATTTATTACCTGAAAAATTTACATTGGTTGAGTTACAACGGGTGTATGAAACGATTCTAGGTTTGAAAAAAGGTGGGCTCGATCGGGGAAATTTTCAGAAAAAAATCCTGGGTTACGGTTTTCTGGAACGTTTGGATGAGCGAAAAACCGGCGGTGCGCACAAATCCCCTTACTTGTATCGCATTGATCCAGCTAAATATGGCGCATACTTGCGTGAAAATGAGTGAATTTTACCCTCTTTTTCTGCGTTGGCGAATAAAATAAATTCCTAGGAAGAATCCAATTAAAGTGAGCAACTCGGGCCGTTCACTTTCTTCAAATAATTCAATTTCCCCACTTTCCTGTACAAAACGGTACATGTATTGGTAATCGACTGAGATGGGGTCATTGTCGGTTCCAGGTAAATCATGAATGAGTTGCCAGCGGGTTTGGAAAATATTTTTGTTTTTCCAAAAATAAACCTCGCCACTGTTCAGCTTTATGGTGGATTTGCCAAAAATCCCCAATTGAATGGTACCTAGGGGTTCATGATCCTCATCTGAGATCAGTACCTTTTGTATAAATACCCCTTGCAAGAGAAAATTGACCACGACTCCATTTAATTCGGACTCGATTTTTTTCCCAAAAGTGGAGAATTCCATTTTTCCCATGTACTGGCCACCTTCATCCAGAAATTGGTATCCTCTTTTAAAAGCGTTGGCCATCCATTTTAAGCGGGAAGGGAAAGGGTAATGGTACAACATTGGATAACTGTATTTGCCCCTCGAATAACGCTTGGTCTTTTGCTAAAAAAAGAATCCCACCGGTTGGGTTAGGTTCATCCGGTGGGTTGGTCTCAAGTGTTTTTGAGGCGTATGTCAAAAAGAAAAATTCATGTTTGAAGTTTTAAAGATAACATTTTTCACAAAACAAGGGAAAAAAGCGTGCGAAAATCCGCTACTTACGGTGATTGAGCACGTCTAAAGGTGGTATTTGGTTAATTTTTTCAAAAACCATCAAAAAAAAACCATTGGAAATTGCATTCCATGTTGTGAACTCCTACTTTTGCTTCCACAATGAACGAACTGACTTTACATATTACTTTTACGCCTTACCGTCGTCGTTTCGTACGTCGCCCTTAGGGGGCGCGACTATTTTTCTATACCCACCGGGGTAGGATGTACTTCCCTACCAAATACTACCAGAAATTTTATCTGCCCAATTGAATGTGATTGATGATCAATTGCAGGGGTGTCACCAGCACTTTCACCAAAAGATCATCACCTCAATACACAGATTTGTGCGTGTTCTTTTGTTTTGTTCACCCAAATCCAGGCCTTAAAAACCTGTAAAACCATTAATGACTGAAATGGAATTTATCGTTGAGGTAGCCCAACCCGAGCATGAAAAGTACGCAGAAGCCATCTGCAATGAAATGCGTGAATCTGCCAAGGCCCGCGGTACTGGTATTGCTGAACGCAAGCCGGAGTACATCGTGAAAAAAATTCAGGAGGGCAAAGCAGTGATCGCCTTGCAAGGAGATACTTTTGCTGGCTTTTGCTATATCGAAACCTGGGGTCACGGCAAATACGTAGCCAATTCAGGTTTGATCGTTGCGCCTGATTTCCGCCGCTACGGGCTAGCTACCCGCATCAAAGAGCGCATCTTCAAATTGTCGCGTGACAAATACCCGGATGCCCGCATTTTTGGGATTACAACCAGCCTGGCTGTCATGAAAATCAACTCTTCGCTGGGCTATGAGCCAGTTACTTTTTCGGAGCTTACTCAAGAAGAGGCCTTTTGGGCGGGCTGCAAAAGTTGCCCCAATTACGATATTTTGGAGCGCAACCAACGCCGCATGTGCCTGTGTACTGCCATGCTTGCGCCTTCCAAAAACGAATTGGAGCAAATGAAACACGATTTATCTGACCTAATTGTTGTTGCAAATGTCTAATCATAAAGTTGTGCTAGCCTACAGTGGCGGGCTGGACACCTCGTTTTGTATCCTGCACCTTACCAGAGACAAAGGATTGGAAGTGCATGCCCTGACCGTAGATACCGGGGGCTTTAGTGCCGAGCAGTTGAAAACCATGGAAGAACGCGCCCTTGCTTTGGGTGCCAAAAGCTTCCGGGTAGCCAATGCACTGCAAGATTATTACGACCAATGTATCCGTTACATGGTATTTGGCAATGTTTTGCGCAATAACACTTATCCCTTGTCGGTGAGTGCTGAGCGGATGTTCCAGGCCATCGAAACTGCCAAATATGCCCAGGAAATTGGGGCAGCTGCAGTGGCGCATGGCAGTACCGGGGCGGGCAATGACCAGGTTCGTTTTGATTTGGCTTTTAATGTATTGGGACAAGACCTGGAAATCATTACTCCCATCCGTGACCTGCAACTTTCCCGCCAGGCTGAGATCGATTACCTGATCGAAGCTGGATTCAACTGGAACTGGGAGAAAGCCAAATACTCCATCAATCAAGGCATTTGGGGTACCAGTGTAGGCGGTGCTGAAACCTTGACTTCACAAAAAGCCCTACCAGAGGAAGCTTATCCTACTCAATTGAGTGAAAAGGAGCCAAGTGTAGTGGAGTTGCAATTTGAAAAAGGGGAATTGCAGGCTGTCAATGGCCAAACCTTTGCCCATCCTACTCAGGCCATCCAGGCGCTGAGCAAACTGGCCGGACCATACGCCATTGGTCGCGACATCCACGTCGGTGATACCATCATTGGCATCAAAGGCCGGGTGGGGTTTGAAGCGGCTGCGCCACTAATCATCATTAAGGCACACCACTTGTTGGAAAAACACACCCTTACCAAGTGGCAACAATACTGGAAAGATCAAATGGGCAACTGGTACGGCATGATGCTGCACGAGGCCCAATTCCTCGATCCGGTGATGCGCAACATCGAAACCTTCTTAATCGATACCCAGGAACATGTGTCGGGTAAGGTTTGGGTAAAACTGATGCCCTACCGCTTCGAACTCCAGGGTATTGAATCGCCCAACGATTTGATGAACTCTGCCTTCGGTCACTACGGTGAAATGAACAAGGGTTGGAGTGGGGATGATGTGAAAGGGTTCACGAAGATTTTGGGCAACCAGACGAAGATATTTCATTCAATCCATAAAAAGGGTTGAGAAGTTGAGGAGTTGAGAAGTTGAGGCTACCGCAGTGATTTTGACAATGGCTATTTCTAAGCCTCTGCGGTAGCCTCAACTTCTCAACCTCTCAACTTCTCAGCTTCTCAACTTTTTACCGTGCTAAAAGTAGGCATCATCGGCGGCGGCGGTTATACCGCAGGCGAGCTCATTCGTATACTGCAATACCACCCTGAAGTAGAAATCAGCTTTGTACAAAGTGCCAGCCAGGCCGGCAAATATGTGCACGAAACCCACGACGACCTCGTAGGAGAATGCAACCTGAAATTCAGCGCAGAACTGTCTACTGATGTCGATGCCCTGTTTTTGTGTATGGGGCACGGGCAGTCGCCAGCTTTTATGGCGCAAAACAACATTCCTGATGGGGTCGCTGTGATCGATTTGGGCAATGATTACCGGCTTGAGGAGAGCTGGGTATATGGTTTGCCGGAGTTGAACCGGGCCGCCATTCAGCAGAGCAAGCGCATCGCCAATCCGGGCTGTTTTGCTACTGCTATTCAGTTGGGCTTATTGCCCCTTGCTCAGGAGGGCTTATTAGGCGCTGATGTACACATCAATGCCATTACGGGGTCGACCGGAGCTGGTCAGGCCCCTAGTCCGAACACCCATTTTAGCTGGCGAGCCAATAACCTCTCCGTGTACAAGGCTTTTAACCACCAACATCTTGCTGAAATCCGACGAAGTCTCGTTCAGGCGCAGGCCAATTTTGTTGGCGATTTGAACTTTATCCCTTTGCGGGGAGATTTCACCCGAGGCATTTTTGCTACCCTTTACCTCGATTGTGACCTGAACGAAACTGAATTGCAAGCGCTCTACAGTCAAACCTATGCGGCAGAGCCTTTTACGCATGTAACAACAGCCAATCCACACCTCAAACAGGTTGTCAATACCAACAAATGCCTGGTGCACGTGGAAAAACACGGCAACAAGGCCTTTATCATCAGTGCCATCGACAACCTCACCAAAGGTGCCTCCGGCCAGGCTGTGCAAAACCTGAATCTGATTTTTGGTTTGCCGGAAAAAACCGGGCTGAACCTGAAATCACTGGCTTTTTAATCCATATTCCCATAAGGCCCACGAATAAATTCGTGGGCTGGATCATGGTTACATATACCCACGGCTAAAGCCATGGGTTATCCACAAAACCTTCCTGTGCCAACCCACGGATTTATCCGTGGGAGGCTACCTACCGCTCCACCCCACGAATTTATTCGTGGGACAGTTGGGAGGCTAGCAAGACAGCCAGGGCATAGCTTATAAAGAATGAAACTCTTCGACGTATATCCACTTTACAACCTCAAGCCCGTCAAAGGACAGGGCAACTACGTATACGATGAAAAAGGCCAGGCTTACCTGGACCTCTACGGCGGCCACGCAGTGATCTCGATCGGCCACGCCCATCCACATTACGTAGCAAAATTGACCGAGCAACTCAATTCCCTTGGGTTTTACTCCAATTCCATCCAGAACGACTTGCAGATTGAGCTGGCGCAAAAATTGGGTGCCCTCTCTGGTTGTGATCAATACAACCTGTTTTTGTGCAATTCTGGAGCCGAAGCCAATGAAAATGCCCTCAAGATGGCCTCTTTTCACAATGGTCGCACCAAGGTGTTGGCCTTCAAAAAAGGCTTCCACGGTCGTACTTCCGCCGCAGTAAACGTAAC
The DNA here is from genome assembly GCA_013298445.1 of Chitinophagales bacterium. Lineage (GTDB taxonomy): Bacteria > Bacteroidota > Bacteroidia > Chitinophagales > Saprospiraceae > Haliscomenobacter. The sequence goes on from JAAFHQ010000044.1 coordinate 9,287, forward strand.
CGATAGCCCTTACATCCAGGCACCCATCAACAAAACTTTCCCCGTTGAACTCGTGGCCTGGAATGATTTAGAAGCGGTACAAAAAAGCCTTTCCAAGGGCGATGTGGCGGCGGTGATCATTGAAGGCATCCAGGGCATTGGTGGTATTCATGTGCCCGATCCCCATTTGTTGCAGGAGATGCAAGCGCTGTGCCACAAGCACGATACAGTACTGATCCTGGATGAAATCCAGTCGGGATATGGCCGTAGTGGTGAGTTTTTTGCCTTTCAACACGTGCCCGGAATCGAGCCCGATCTGATTACGATTGCCAAAGGTATGGGCAATGGTTTCCCGGTTGGGGGGCTGCTGCTTCACCCAAAATTCCAGGCCAAACACGGCTTGCTGGGCACTACTTTTGGGGGGAGTCACCTGGCCTGTGCCGCTTCCATCGCGGTACTGGATGTGATGTACCAGGAAAGGTTGGTACAAAATGCCGCTGAAGTAGGCAATTATTTGCTGGATGAGTTGGCAAAAGTGGAATTAATTAAAGAAATTCGTGGAGAAGGCTTGATGGTCGGTATAGAATTCGATTTCAATACTGCGGCGCTTCGCAAGAATCTATTGTTTGACGAAAAGGTTTTTGTGGGCTCTGCTTCGAATCCCAATGTCATTCGTTTGTTGCCAGCGCTTTGCCTGGGCATCAAGGAAGTGGACCTATTTATGGAAAAACTGGATCAGGCATTGAATAAACTGGAGTTTGAGTAACCTGAATAACCTAAGCAAGTATTAAGCACATAGCATGAAAAACTTCATATCCGCTAAAGACGCAAATGATCTGGCTGGACTGGTCCAACTGGCCCGCGAAATCAAAGCTGATCCTTTCAAATACCGCGATGCAGGCAAGGACAAAACCATGGTTTTGTTGTTCTTCAATCCGAGTTTGCGCACCCGACTGAGTACTGAAAAAGCGGCACTCAACCTGGGCATGCAAGTGATCAGCATGAACGCCGACCAGGGTTGGACCCTAGAGTTTGAAGAGGGGGCCATCATGAATGCTGGCAGCGCCGAGCACGTCAAAGAGGCAGCAGCAGTGGTGAGCCAATACGCTGACATCATCGGCATCCGCACCTTCCCGGGGTTGAAAGACCGCGAGAAGGATTATTCGGAGCAGGTGATCGAAGCCTTCAAACGGTACGCCAGTGCGCCCATCATTAGTTTGGAGTCGGCTACGCGCCACCCTTTGCAGTCTTTAGCGGATGTGATTACCATAGAGGAATTTAAAAAGAAAGATCGCCCGAAAGTAGTGTTGAGTTGGGCGCCCCACGTACGGGCGCTCCCGCAGGCTGTTCCGAACTCCTTTGTGGAATGGATGAAAATCGCCAATGTTGATCTCGTCGTGACCAACCCTGAAGGGTATGAACTGGCTGATGAATTTATGGAAGGCGTCCATCTGGAATACGACCAAAAGAAGGCTTTTGAAGGGGCTGATTTTGTTTATGCCAAAAACTGGTCGTCCTACCGAGAATACGGCCAAATCCTGAATCAAGACCCAGCCTGGACGATTACCCAGGATAAACTGGTGAACTGGGCCAATGATGCCCGCTTTATGCACTGCCTACCCGTACGTCGCAATGTAGTAGTAGAAGATGCGGTGCTGGATGGGCCGAATTCGATTGTGATCTCTCAGGCGAATAATCGGACCTGGGCGGCGCAGGCGGTGGTGAAGAAGGTGCTGGAGGGGCTGTAAAACAAAAAAAGCCAACCGAATTGCTCCGATTGGCTCCCTTAACTTGTTTACACAAGCAAGAATGTGTCTTAGCAGTGGGGCAAAAACAAGTGTTCATTTTTCTTGAGCCAAAGAATTAGATAAAAAACTTGAAATGAACCGTTTATTTATCTAATTCTCTGGCAAAATGAACACTTATTTTTTTATCGCCCTTATTTGCTGGCTACCAGGTTCACTTCCAGTTCAAATTCATCGTAGATCAGCTTGTCGCCCAAATCAGGGAAGAACTTGCCGGAACGGAACTTGATGTCATAATCAGTACGGTCCAACTTGATGGTGCCTTTGCCAGTTGCTTTACCGCTAGCTACAACAACATTAACGTCAAAAGTGATTGACTTGGTCAAGCCTTTGATGATCATGTCACCTACAACTGTGTAGTTGCCTGCTTTGTCTTTTGCAGTAACTTTAGTTGATTTAAAAGTAGCTGAAGGGTTCTTTTCTGTCGCAAAAAAGTCTGGACTGTTGAGGTGTTTGCGCAAGTTTTCGTTGCCTCCACCATCTTCTACAGTAAGTGCAGCCATATTGACTTCAAAGCTAGCCCCAACCAATTTGTTTTTGTTGATGTCCAGCGTTCCTACTTTGATCGGAACTTTACCAAAATGTTTGCCAGTAACTTTTGCTGCAGTCCACTTTACGGTACTTGCGCTAATATCTACTTTGTAAACAACTGGTGCATTGCTGGCTGGATTGGTAAACGCCAGGCCCATAAACGCCGCGCAGAGCAGGAGAAAAGTCAGATGCTTCATTGAAATCTGTTTTAATGAATGAGACAATAGTGTTTTATCGTACATAGTGTATGGGGTGTAGCCCCAATACAATTCTTTCAAAACTAAGGTTGCCTGCCATCAGAAAAAAATAATCAGGCTCTTTTTACAGATTGTTAACACATTAAAAAGTTTAGTACTCACCAAAAGCAAATACTAAACCTTTTAACGAATGGAATCTATTTAAAACTTAGTTGGCTTTAAACTCGCCACTTGCTCTCAATTCCACGTCTTCACTTACCACCATGAAGGGCATTCCTCCAACTCCAAAATCGGTGCGCTTAATGGTACCAGTCGCTTTGAAGCCAACCATTTTTTTCTGAGATCTTTGATCTACAGCGGTGCCGATAAGCGTAAGGTCCAGGGTAACTGATTTGGTCACACCTTTCATTGTCAAATCTCCAGTCAACTTGAATTTTTTGTCCGCTACTTTAGAAATTCCAGTGCTTTTGAAAGTCATGGTTGGGTGTTTCTCAACGTCAAACATGTCAGCTTTCTTCAAGTGGCCATCGCGCATTTCGTTGTTGGTAGTCACTTGACTGAGGTCTGCATTCAATTCAAAAGCTGCGTCAGAGAAATCTTCCTTTGAAGAAGTCAGCTTGGCATCAAAACTTTTAAAAACACCATCTACTTCAGAAATGCCTAAGTGGGTAACTGTGAAGGTCATTTTGGCGTGGACTTTGTCGAGGGCCCAGGCGCTTTGTCCAAAAGTGATTGTAGAAATCAAAAGAGCAAATGCAAAAAGAATTGCTTGTTTCATGTTTAAGACTTGTTTTGATTTGAAAATGAACTACTTGTTGATGAATCAAATATAAGGAAACCTGAGACTAAAGCGAAACATGTTGAACCCTTTTGCAGATCATTAACAAATCAGATCGATATACTGGAGGTTTTGAATATTTCTAAATTTAGGCGAGGGAGAGTGCAACACTCTCCCCTCCTAAATTAACAATCATATTTAACCAATCTATCTTATCATTATTTCTGGCGATTGTTGCGGCCACCGCCACCTTGCATACCACCGCCGTTGTTGCCGCCACCATTGTTGCCGCCGTTGTTGTCTTCGCCTTGTTTTAAGTCGTCGTTTTCAACCGATTTGGCTTTTTTACGTGGCGCATCGAAGCTCATTTTACCAATGCGATAGTTAAAGTTCACCTTGAATCCCCGGTTCAATCTTTGTGTATCCATCAATTGAGTGAAGGTCGGCGAACTCAATTCTGTTTTCATGCGAATCCCCTTGGTCAGGAAGTTTTCTGCACCAAAACCAATGCTTCCTTTTTTGTTCTTGAAGTCTTTGCGGATGCCCAGGGAGTACATGCCAAAGCCACCTTGGCGCCCTTGCAATTGTACCTGAGAACCCCGCATGAAGCTGAAGCCTTGGATACCCCAGCCTTTAGGCAAGGTAACCTGGGTCATCAAACGACCGTTGATGTTGACGCCTTCGTTGGTAACTACTTCAGACAATCCATTCAAACCCGTAGTGCGGCCTTCCATAAAGGCATAAATGATATCGATGCCCCCGTTGATGGTCCATTTTGGGGTGATTTGGAAGTTACCAAACAGGTTGGTTCCCCAAGCTCTCTGTACCCCTACGTTTTCAAAAGTGGTGATAACAGCACCCGTCGAATCGTATGGTTTGCGGATTTGTGAGATGGCATTGTCGGTGATGCGGCGGAAAACCGAGAAGTTTACGTAAGTCTTCTTGATGTTGCCACTCAATGCCAATTCAAAATTATCGGTCAATTCAGGGCTCAAGCCTGGGTTGCCTACGGAGATGCTCTGTGGGTTGGCAGCATTGAAGTTGGGGTTCAACTGCTGCAAACCTGGTCTTTGAATGCGGCGGTTGTAACCTGCTTTGACGATGAAACCACTCTTGAGGTTTTTGGAAACATTCAAGCTAGGTACGAAGTTGCTGTAAGCTGGCAAATCGATGTTGCCATTTTCAATGGTTTGTGCATTGATATCCGTGTACTCATAACGGCCCCCCAATTTGAAGGTGTACTTGTTCTTGGTTTGTAAGGTATAAGCCAGGTAACCCGCTGCTACATTTTGCTGATAATCCAGTGCACCAGCCGGACGGTTGGGATCGATAGTATAAGCATCAGAAGCGTTTTGTGCCAGGAAATAGCTGTAGTCACTATCAACCGCCCGTAGAATGGTTTTGCCCCCAAATTCCACCAGTTGGCGGTCTCCAATTGGGGTTTGGTAATCAGTTTGGAAAGTCGTTTCCTGATTCAGGTTGCCGTTCAGGTTGCGGATTCTGCTGAGCAGGTTGATTTCATCTTCAGCGAAAATGTCTGAATCGAAATTGTTGGTCAGGTCATTGCGGCTGTATTGAGCAGAAATACTCCATTCGCGCCGAGGCTTGAAGGTACGCAGGTAATCGATGTTGAAATCGATGGAACCCGAGTTGTTTTTGCTGTCTACTTTGCGGAACGAACTGGATTGCAACAGTTGATCTCTGAACGAAGAAATAGCGATGTCCTGCTCATTGTTGAAATTGCGTGCACCAAAGCGAGCGCTCGCAGAAAGGGACTGATTTTTAGAAATATCGTAATCCCAGGACAAGTTATAGTTGCCAAAACCACCGCGGTCAAACGACTCTGTATTTTGCAGGGTACGAATGCTGGCGCCAGGGGTAATGGTAGTTTGTTCCAAAGTGGAGAGGGCCGGATTGTAAAACAAACGGCCGTGCCCTCCCAGATTAAAGCCCATTTTACCTTTTCTATAGCTGCCGTTCAAACCCAAATTGGAACCACGGTTGCCGGTACCAATGTCCACATTGAGGGTCAAACCTTGCAGCGTATTTTTCTTTGTGACGATGTTGATGATCCCGCCAGAACCTTCTGCATCATAACGTGCAGATGGAGAAGTGATGACTTCTACCGTTTTGATCATGTCGGCAGGAATTTGCTTAAGGGCATCTGCAACACTTGCCGCCATGATGGTGGATGGCTTGTTGTTGATCAGTACCCGTACATTGGAGCTTCCGCGAAGTTGAACGTTGCCGTCCATGTCTACAGAGAGCATTGGGACTTTGCGCAAGACTTCAGAGGCATCACCACCCTTGGAGGTGATATCTTTTTCAGCGTTGTAAACGGTACGGTCTACCTTTTCCTCGATCAGGGCGGTAGTCCCTACAATTTCCACTTCTTTCAAAGTGCTGATGCTTTGTGAAAAACTGATGTTGCCCAAGTTTTTAGTATCATTTTTGGTCAAGCGCAAATCGTTCAATGATTTGTCGCGGTAACCAATAAAGGAAATCACCAAACGATAATCACCAGTGGCGATACCATTGATTTCAAATTTTCCTTTGTCATCAGAGGTTGTTCCATCAACCGGTGTAGTTGAATTCTTCAGGTACAAAGCAACTGTAGCAAATTCCACAGGTTGTTTGCTTAAAGAATCGATTACCACGCCGAGGATTTTGTTGTTGCCTTTAGGAGCAGTGTTCAGCGCAGG
>JAAFHQ010000440.1 GCA_013298445.1 Chitinophagales bacterium
CAGGTGAGTTATGAAAAAAACTTCCCCGGAGAACCCACTGCATTGACCAACCCCGAATTGTTGACCAAACAAAAGTGGCACCACGGGCACAACCAGAGTGTACACAATGGCATTCCCCGCATTGGCTTCATGCGTGGCGGCAAGGCTGCCCTTTGGCAGGACGAAACCATGGGTGATGTATTTGTGGAAAAAGCCCTGAACTTCATCGGAACTGACGCAACGAAGCCCTTTTTCCTCTATTTCGCCTTGCATCAACCCCATGTGCCCCGGGTACCACACCCTCGTTTTGTCGGCAAATCGGGCATGGGCGCACGGGGTGATGCCATCCTGGAGTTGGATTGGTGTGTGGGTGAAATGCTGAACCACTTGCAAAACAAGGGGCTGTTGGAGAATACCCTGATCCTTTTTTCCAGCGACAATGGCCCCGTATTGAACGACGGCTACTACGATGCTGCGGTGGAAAAAGTGGGTAATCACGATCCCTTTGGTGCTTTACGTGGAGGCAAATACAGCTTGTTTGAGGGTGGAGCCAAAGTGCCTTTTATCGTACATTGGCCAGCTCGGGTTCGTCCTGGTGTATCAGATGCCCTATTTTGCCAACTGGATTTGTATGCTTCCTTTGCCGCTTTGTTGAAACTTAAAACGTCAGCAATGGACAGCCAAAATCAGCTGGCAGCACTGTTGGGAAAAGACAAAAAGGGGCGCAAGGAGCTGGTGCTGGAAGCATCGGGAAGGTTGGCTTACCGTTCCGGGCCATATGCCTTTATTCCGCCTTATAAAGGTATGGCGGTGCACAAGGAAGTAAACATCGAATTGGGGGTTTCGCCTAGCGCGCAACTGTACGATTTGCGCAGCGATCCCGGGCAAAAAAACGACCTAGCGGCCAGTTCCGCCCAATTATTGGCCAAATTGAGGTCGGCCATGCAAAAAGCGGTGGGGACTTACCAAACGATCAATGAGGATCTTCAGTTGAAATGAATAGGTGCTTAGACTTGTGTAAAACCTTTGCACGCCTTTTCAAAAGGTTCAGCCTTTTGAAAAGTTCTTTAGCGCAAAATTGTGCAGGCAAGAACCCTTCGAAAGTCTGAAACTTTCGAAGGGGGCATTTGGAATCACCTGTTACCGCCCTAAATGGTTCGACGGTGTTATTGTGACTTACTTTTTCGTTGAATTCACACATCCTCTTTCCGAATCCACTTAGGCACGTGAATCGGCTGGTAATTGTACATTTTTTCCAATAACGCTTTAGGCTCCCGTGCATCTAGAATGAGGCCTCGGTTTTCTTGTTTTAAAAATTCATCCGTCACGGCGCGGCCCAAAAACTCAATCAGGCTGTCATAAAAACTCAGGATATTGAGCAGGCCGAGGGGCTTTTCATGCAAACCCAATTGTGCCCAGGTACACAATTCAAACAACTCATCCAATGTACCAAAACCACCCGGCATGGCGATGGCGCCATCCGATATTTCGAACATTTTCATCTTGCGCTCGTGCATGGTTTCGGTGTAGTACATTTCGGTAACACCGGTATGTTCCACCTCCTTGTGCGCCAAAAAATGGGGAATTACCCCAATCACTTTCCCTCCATTCTCCAATACCGCATCGGCAATCACGCCCATGAGGCCTACTTTTCCACCCCCATAAACCAGGGTGATGTTTTCTTGCACCAACAATTCGCCCATTTGGCGGGCTACCTGGGTATATTTAGGGTCGGCACCGGTATTGGCTCCGCAAAAAACGGTTAATGCACGCATGGTGTTTTTGCGGGCAAGATAAACAAAGCCGGATAGACTTTAATTTTGTTCCAGTTTTTTTCCTTACAAGACTTTATTTCAATTGAATCTCTTGGGCATTTCTTCTGTATTGTTTGGTGTTTGTTGAGAATTATTGGACTTTAGCATTGATAAAAAGGAGTCGATCACATTGGAAAATGAATAGGTGAAAAAAATAGCCATCAGCATCATTTTATGTTGCAGTGTAGCGCTGGTCTGGAGTCAAAAACCCATTAGTGCTGCCGTGAAAATGCAATTGGGGCGGCCCAGCATTTTGATCAATGGACAGGTGGAAATTCCCATGATCTATGCCTTGACGGACGTTCCCGGTGGGCGTTGGACCTGGGAAGAGGTTCCTCAATACAACTTGCAAAACTTTTGCCAGCATGGTTTCCGCCTCATCCAGGTTGATTTGTCCTTTGACCACATTTGGTTGGCCAATGGAAAAATCAGTACGCTGTTGGCGCAAAAACAACTCAGAGGAATTCTCGATGTATGCCCTAATGCAGCTGTATTTATTCGTTTGCACATCAATCCTCCTAAATGGTGGGACCAGCAACACCCGGAAGAAGCAACGATCTATGCGGACACCGTCGCGGTTCCTGATTTTGATTGGGGCTTACATCGTTTTATACAAATTGATGAAATCAACCCAAAGCGCAGCAGCCTGGCTTCTGAGAAATGGAAAAAAGCGGTAGGGCCAAAATTGATCGAGTTCCTTAAAGCATTCAGCAAATTGCCCGAGGCCAATGCTTTAGCGGGAATACAAGTTGCTGGAGGAATTTACGGGGAATGGCACTATTGGGGTTTCATTAATCACGAACCCGATCAAAGCCAGCCGATGCAGGCCTATTTTCAGGATTGGCTGCGCAAAAAATACCAACAACCACAAGCCTTGCAAAAAGCCTGGAACCAGCCCGGCCTGACTTTTGAACAAACTACAACACCCACGTTGATTGAGCGCAATACCACCCAATCAGGTATTTTCCGCATGCCACAAAGCGAGCGCAAAGTTATTGATTACCTGGAGGCTCAACACCAACTTGTGGCTGAGGACATTCTCTATTTCTGCCAAATCGTCAAACAAAACTGGCCAAGGCCCATCATCACCGGGGCCTTTTATGGGTATTTTTATGCTGTTTTTGGCCGGGAAGCAATCGGTGGTCACCTGGAGTTGCAGCGGGTCTTACAATCGCCTTACATCGATTTCCTTTCTGGGCCGGGCACCTATTACCCTCAGGCAAAAGAAATGGGCGATCCTTATCGATCGCGGAGCCTGATCAATTCGGTGCTGCAGCACGGCAAACTCTGGCTGGACGAAATGGACCAACAGCCACCCTTGGTGCCCTACAAAGACACGGCTTTCGCCACTACCTTGAAAAAAAGCATCGCTCAAACCAGGCGCAATCTTTTTGCTCCGCTTGCCCAAGGCATGGGCCTGTGGTTTTACGATTTTGGCCCATCGGGATTCAATGGAGGCCCCCGTCTGAATGATCATGGTGCCTTTGGCTGGTGGGACGAACCCAGCCTGATGAGGGATATTGCAGCCTGTAAAAAACTATTTGAAAGCAAGTGGAAGACCCCACTTAATCGCCAGGCCGATGTGCTGTTGGTGCACAGCAATTCCAGTTTTTACTATACCGGATCCGCCAGGAAGGCAAGTTATATGGGGCACTGGGCGAATAACTGGATTCCCCCTGCCATATATCGAAGCGGCGTTATTCATGATGTAATCGAAGTGGCGGATTTGGATAAGGTAAATTTGCAACAATACAAGTGTATCGTTTTTGTCAATACCTGGATGCTAACGGGTACACAACGCCGCTTCATCCAGGAACGGGTGGCACAAAATGGCCGCCATTTGGTATGGCTGTATGCTCCGGGTTACAGCGACGGCGATACGCTCAATCATCAGTACATTGCCCAACTGACGGGGATGAACATTGTACCAGCTTTGACCAGTGGGACCAGTGTTGTTAAGGTAAATGCTGGAACGGTTGCTGCGCATGACATCAAAATCTGGTCCAATCAGGTGGAACCTTTATTTGGGGTAAAAGACGATTCCGCGGAGTCTCTGGGCCACATTGAGGGCACCGATTTAAGCGGCATAGCTAGGAAAAAATCGTCGAGCAGTGAGTCCTGGTATATGGCTTTGCCTTCCAGTGAATACAAGTTGTGGCAATACCTATTTAAGCAAGCAGGTGCTCATTTGTACAATGAAGAAGGGGACATTTTTTATGAAGGCAACCAGGTTTTGGCCATCCATACGGCCAAAGGAGGATCACGAGTAATCAAACTTCGGTCAGGTATTGTTTTGACCCTAAATTTGCCCCCCAATTCTACTACTTTTTTGGACGCGCTTACGGGAGCAAAACTCTTGTAATTCAATATTTTCCATCAACAACACCTACCAACAATGTCAGCAAGAACATTCGCCCTATTCGCCCTTTTTTTACCCCTGACCCTCAATGCGATTGCGCCCCTACAAGTGGCCCAACTGACTTGTGAATACCTGGAAAACCCGCTAGGGATCGATGTCCTCAAACCACGTTTGTCCTGGACCTTTAGCACAACGGCACGCAACCAAATCCAATCTGCTTACGAAATCGTCCTCCACACCGATCAAAAACAATTGGAGCAAAACAAGGCGGCCATTTGGTCGACGGGAAAAATCAATTCCGCCCAAAATCTGCATATTGAATACGCCGGGCCAGCCCTGCAATCCTTCACCCGCTACTTCTGGAAAGTAAAGGTGTACAACCAAAACGGGGAAGCTTCGGAATGGAGTAAAACCGCCTGGTTTGAAACCGCCATGATGAACCCCCAGGATTGGCAAGCCCGCTGGATCAGCGACGGCAGTACACCGCCCTCCCAGGAAGAAAAATACTACGAAGACGACCCCATGCCCATGTTTCGAAAGCAATTTTCGACCAGTAAAAAAATCAGTTCGGCCCGTTTGTACATTTGTGGCCTGGGTTACCACGAAGCTTTTTTAAATGGGCAAAAAATCGGGGATCATGTGCTCGATCCTGGGTTTACCACCTTTCGCAAACAGGCCTTGTACGTTGTACATGACGTGACCAACCAGGTGCAAAGAGGCAACAACGTGTTTGGTGTCCAATTGGGCAATGGCTGGTGGAACCCCCTGCCTTTGCGCCTGTTTGGCCGCTGGGATTTGCGCAATTTTCAGGAAACGGGTCGCCCTTGCCTGCGCGCCGAAATCCACCTCAAGTATAGCGATGGCAGCAAAGAAATAATCGCCAGCAACGATACCTGGGAGACCGCTCCAAGCTCCATCATACGCAACAACGTCTACCTCGGCGAGAACCACGACGCCCGCCTGGAGCGCCCCTTCAGCGAGGTAAAACCCTGGGCCAAAGCCAACTTGTGCAAAGGCCCGAGTGGCGAACTGACCGCTCAAATGCAGCCACCCATCCGCATCACCAAAACGATCCGTCCGCGCAGCATCGAGTTGATTGGAAAAGACACATTTTTGGTGGACATGGGGCAAAACTTTGCCGGGGTGGCCAGCTTCAAGGTCAAAGGTCCGGCTGGGACCAAAATCACCATGCGCTACGGGGAAGATACCCTGAAAAATGGACACCTCAACTGGTGGACCACGGTAGCTGGCCAAATCAAAGAGGCCTGGAAGATGAATGGCGGCCCTGGTGCACCCAAAACCGCCTGGCAAATTGATCAGTACATTTTGCGGGGGGATG
>JAAFHQ010000441.1 GCA_013298445.1 Chitinophagales bacterium
TCAGCCTCTACTGCTCATTTTGGGTAAATTATTAGAAAAAGACCCCCATCAGCGATATCAAAGTATTGGTGCCTTAAAACTTGATCTTGAATCTTGCTTAAAATTACAACAAAATAAAGACGAAGCCATTCAATTTGCCCCGGGTGGAACGGATGTTGCTCCGGAGCTGGATTTGGATCAATATCCCTTGAGTAATAGAACTCTTGGCAGCTTGTTTGCGGATTCAGCGGAAGCATTTACGCCCCGCATTTGGTGGCTTGAAGGCCAACGTGGTAGTGGCAAAACGCGCCTCCTGCAACAACACCAAACATTGCCCCATCCACAAGAGATGGTTTTGTTTGGCAGTTTTTCAAAGAACCAGCAAAACGTTCCTTATTATGGTTTGAAGATGGTATTTGAACAAGTGGCTGAGTTGTTGCTGCAAGAGGACCAATATACACTTGGCAAATGGTCCAACACCTTATTGGAAGCTGTCCCGGCAGCAAGTAAGGTGCTGGGAGACTGGATCCCGGGCTTTAGACTGAGTATCCAGGGAGGGGTGGAAAATCCAGCTACATTACCTTTGTTGGAAGCAAGGGCCCGGTTTTTTAAAACCTTGAGCACCTTATTAAAATCCATAGCCGAAGAGCGCCCCTTATTCCTCATGCTGGATGATGTACACCTTGCCGATACAGCATCACTGGATTTTTTAGAGCACCTGATTGTTGAAAAAAACCTCCCCCCACTTTGCCTGTGCCTCAGCACTACATCCAATGCTTCAAACCTGGTGTTGAGGCAGGCTTTAAAAAACTCCAATGCCAGGCTCAAAAAAGTTAAACTTAAAGCATTGAGCCAGGAAAATGTCTTGAACTGGTTGAGTAAAACGATGGGCAATACCCAATGGGGCTTGTCGGATTTGGCTGAAGTGTTGCACACCCAAGCGCAAGGTTTACCCCGGCTTTTGGTACAAATACTTTTCCGCCACCAACAGCGGCAGAATGTATGGTTCAATTTTGGTACGGGTTGTTGGGAATGGAACCTTGAAGAAATTCACCAACATACCGTGATTCAAGCTCCACAGATTGATTGGGCCGCGCTTGAAACACCTACCAAAAAAGCCATTCAGCGTTTGGCACTCCTGCAATTGACTATTTTTACCGCAGAAGATTTGCCCTTTTTATTTTCAGGGGTAGAACGCCCTGATCGTTTATTGAATCCTGCCCGAGAACAAGGGATGATCGATATTGGTTTTGAAGAAAAAAACAAAACAAAGCAGGTCTACAGAATCGTAACAAATCCCTTTTGGGATAAATTAAGAAAGGAAATCCGCCAGGAAGAAGCCATTGCCATTCACCGCGAAATCATCGAATGGTACACCAAAAAACAACACGAAGAGAATTTTGAAAATGCTGCCCAAATTTCAGACCATTATGAAGGCATCGGCAGCCAGTACTGGAGTGCAGAGGAAGCAATTGAAGCTTTTAAAATCAACCTAAAGTGCGGAAATTCTGCCCTTCAGGCCTATGCACACCAAATTGCAGACACCTATTTTTCCCGCGCATTAAATCATTTGCCCAAGCAGGCCTGGCAACACAGTTATAAAGAAACGCTGGAACTGTTTCTAAACGCTGCCACGGTAAAACTACATACAGGGGCCTTTTTAGAAACCTTGACCTTAGTTGAAGCTGTTTTTAAAAATAGCAATCAGGTATATGAAAAAGCTTCAGCGGTTGAATTGCAAATTGAAACCTGGAAACAGCGCAATGATTTAAACCAGGCGATTGATTGTGGGCTGGCCTATTTGGCTGAACTAGGCTTGCAGATGCATCCAAACCCTTCTGAAATGCAATCGAATATGCGTTTTATGGAGGTACTGATACGCTTTGGCGTTTTGAGCGAGGCCCAAATCATCTCCCGCAAAAAAGTACATGATCCTGTTGTTTTGGCAAAAGCCAAAATACTAATTGCCCTTGGGCCATTGGCTTACCTTGGGCGTCCTGCCTTGATCAGTCCGATCATGCGTGAAAACCTGTTGTTGGTGTTCAATGAAGGCCATCTTGATCACTCGGCCTATTGGTTTGCCAGCCTGGCTATGGTATTGAGAGGACGTTTGAATCTGAATGTATTAAGTTTTAAAGCTGCGAGGATTGCCGAAAAATTGCTCAACTCTGCTGATTATGTTCATACCAGGGCCAAAACCCTTTTTACCCTTAATTTTTTTGTATACCACTGGAAAAAACCGATGGTTCAAACCGTATCCGCAGGACGCCAAAGTCTGGATATGGCCATACAAACCCATGATCAGGAGTTTGCGGCCTACTCCATGCTTTTGGTTTGCTCGCATGCCCTGGATGCAGGAATTTATTTGGCCCAAATTCAGGCTGAATTGGAAGAATTTATCGCGAAAACAGCGTCAAGTTATCAAATCCCCCAGCTCAACCTGCTAAAAATTTATCGGCAGTACTTCAAGGCGCTTACTCAATCAAGCCCTGAAGCAGCATTTGAGCCCCTTGATGAACAGCCAGAATGGTATCGGGATCGAACGGCTATAGCCTTGCGGTATTTGCTTGAACTGGAGTGCCTATATTTTTTCGGAAACTACACCCAAGCCAAGGAGGTGGCCCGATTGCGTGCTCCCTTGCAAGATACGGGCTTGGCAACCGTCTATTTTGTCAAATTTATATGGTTACAGGCACTTACCCTGCTGGCGGAAAGGATAGAGCAACAAACAGCCTTAACCTTAAGCGAAATGCATATTGTAAAGGGTGCCCTGAAAAAATATGCTCATTGGAGCAAACAGGCGCCCGAGAATTTTGCGGCAAAAAATGCTTTTTTACACGCAGAATGGAATCGATACCAGCAAAAAAAAGAATCAGCTCGGAAATACTACGATGAAGCCATCCATTTGGCCAACAAATATGCTTGTTTTTGGTTGCAGGCACTGGTTTGGGAACGTATGGGCGCGTGGTTGTCCAGTCAAAATCAGGAATCTTTGGGGCAGGTCTACCTCAAACAGGCTAGAGAAATTTGGAAAGAATGGGGAGCAGAAAGAAAGGCAAAACAACTGGATAACTTATTGGAAAATAAACAGTTGTCTCTGCTTAGTTGGCACTCTTACGAAGACGAGCTGGCTACAGTTTTGCAAATGGGCTCTACTATTGTTGGTGCTTTGCGTTATGATGAACTCCTGGATAAACTGTTGAGGTTGTTGATCGAAGAGTTTGGCGCCCAGGAAGGAATGATTGCAAGGGTCCAGCAGGACCAGGCTCAAGTTGAACTGGAAGCTTTTTATGAAGGGCATGAATTGTTGAGCAGACGCCCGGAGGATGGGGGGAGAATCCGGAATTTTATCCCCGATTTTGTGATCCAAAAAATAATTGAAAGCAAAGAACAACTTTTGCTCCGGCACTCGGCAGAATACGAATCTATCCATGCTGCCCAATCGCACAAATTGCCTGCGGCGCTTTTCGGATACCCTATCCTCAACAGAAACCAGGTCATTGGCCTGATTTTTCTCTTCCACCACCAATTGAGCAGTGTATTCCAGGAACAACATCTGCGGCTGTTGCGACTGCTGGCAGGTCAACTTGGCGTCTCT
The DNA here is from genome assembly GCA_013298445.1 of Chitinophagales bacterium. GTDB lineage: Bacteria > Bacteroidota > Bacteroidia > Chitinophagales > Saprospiraceae > Haliscomenobacter. The sequence continues at coordinate 3,578 of JAAFHQ010000441.1, forward strand.
TTTCAAAATGCCTTGTTGTATCAAGAAATGGAGCAGGAAGTAAAAAAACGCACCGAAACCATTTCTCAAATTAACCAGGAGATCATTCAAAAAAACCTGCGCCTGGAACAACAAATTGAGCTGGAAAAAAAGCTCAAACAACAACAACTTGAATTGAATGAGCTCAAACTTCAAGCGCTCGAACAAGAAAAACAGGTTCACATTGTCAACGCTGAAATCCTGGGCCAAGCCTTGGAACGCAAAAAAATAGCCGGAGATCTGCACGATAATGTCAAGAGTAGCCTGGCCGCGGTAAGTATCCAATTAACGGTATTGGACAATATGGATATCCTGGAGAAATCAAAAGAATCTGTACAAAAAGCACGTCGATCCCTAAAAGAAGCCCAAAATGAACTGCATCTCATCATTCATAATCTTAGCCCAATTGTTTTACACGATCTAGGTTTGGAGGGCGCAATTCGAGAATTGTGTGAAGATTGGTCCACGGATTCGCTTCCGATTGTGTGTCACTCCGATTTTGCAGGCGCCCGCTTCAACACCAAGATAGAATTAAGCCTTTATTCTGTTTGTAAAGAAATGATTGCCAATGCCATCAAACATTCCAATGCCAGGGTGATTACCGTGGATTTAAAGAAAAATAGTGAAGAGGGCCAAATTTATTTGACAGTTAAAGATGACGGCCTTGGATTTAGCCTGGATAAAAAATTCCGTAAAAATGCGATAGGTATAACCAGTATTCAATCCAGGATTAAATTTATCGAGGGCCAGGTAAGCATCAATTCTACCCTTGGAAAGGGAACAACATTTTTGGTCAAAGCCCCGGCAGAATAATGGATGCCTGCCTTTAGACATTCTCTCAGTCCGATTCTCCTAAAAGGCCAGCCAGGAGCGCTATTTTTCGAAGTTCAAGAACGTTTTTGGCTTGTAGTTTTTTATTCAAATTCTTGCGGTGTACTTTAATGGTATCTTCTGCAAGAAACAGGAGAAGGGCAGTTTCTTTGTTTTTCAAACCTTTTGCAACCTGAACCAAAACTTCTTTTTCACGAGTAGTAAGTCTGCTAACAAGCAACCTCGCTTTTTCAACTTCGTCAAGGTTCTTGACGCTAGATTGTTTCTGGTTTGGGGATTTTATGGAATGGCTACGATAAGTTTTTCCTGAGGCTACGGCACGAATGGCATGGATCAATTCTTCAGGTTCATCATTTTTTAACACGTAAGCCTGTACTGCTTGAGGAAATTCCTGGTGAAAACCATTGCTGATATCATCACTTGAATACATGATGATCTTTAATTCGGGCTGATGTTTTATTATCCAACGAACCAAATCATGGGTTTCACTGACAGGGCCACCTAGCCGATAATCCAAAATCAAAATATCTGCGTCCTGACTTCGGAGCAATTGTTTCAAACCTTCAGGAGAAGATGCACTGCCAATAAAGATTGCCTCTGGCATTAATTGTTGCAACAAATCATAGATTCCATTGGTAAGCACTTTATGATCGTCAGTAGCAATGATTTTCAAAGCCTTGGACATTGTATGAATTTTAAAAAAAACTAAAAAAAACGAAATTTACTCACAAGTGGTTAAAAAAAAGCAAAGCCAAAGGGATTAATTTTGTAATTGTTGAAAAGCAAGATTGTAAAACTCTTTCACCAGTAGAAAAGAAATTTTCCCGTTTTTGTACACCTAAACCTAACCCTCAGTCAAATTGTATTTGGCCATATGGTCCTGGCAATAGAACACTGAAATGCAATTAAATACTTACTATAAATTATAAATTACGCAAACAACCCGCAGGAACCCCAGTGTTGAATGAGCCCGAAAGGAAATACTCCCAGAGGGCTTTTTTTTTGTGGCAACCTGAGCGCGTTTCCACAAAAAAAAGAGCATCCT
>JAAFHQ010000442.1 GCA_013298445.1 Chitinophagales bacterium
CGCTCTTCCTTCACTACCTGGCGTTGGACTTCAATACCTTTGGTTTCTATCTTGGCATGCAACATCCGTTCTGATTCCAGCCACAAGGCCAAGGGCACTTGATTGGAAGGCAAAATTTCGTAATAGTAGGTCCGATCCTGAGAAGTGTTGGCATTGTTGGTGCCGCCAGCAGCAGAGAGGTACTTGTCAAACTCACCCCGGCCTACGTTTTCAGAACCTTCAAACAACAGGTGTTCAAAAAAGTGAGCAAATCCCGTGCGTTCCGGGTTTTCGTTTTTTGAACCGACATGATACAGGACAGACACCACCACAATTGGGGTAGAATGTTCTTCGTGTAAAATCACCTTGAGGCCATTGCTCAAGGTATAGCGTTCAAATTTTACAGGGTTCAACTGAGCATTGGCCAAAAAAGGCAAACTCAGCAAACACAACAGCAGGGAATACGAAATACGCATAAGGCTGATTGGTTTAATGGAGAAATAAGGTATCCGATTATCTATAAAGACAAATCCAGGTTTAAAAGTTGGCATTAGAACGCTGTTCTTTTAAATTCTTGGATGAAAAATTGGAAAAATATCGACCAATGTAAAAAGTTGAGAAGTTGAGGAGGTTGAGAAGTTGAGGCTACCGCGAGCGACTTATACGTAGCCTTTGTCTAAGACGCTCGCGGTAGCCTCAACTTCCCTTCAACTTCTCAACTTTTTTCCGTACACTTGCCTATCCAATACCCATCCACCCATGCCAGATGTAAAAATTGAAGCCTCCTGGAAAGCCGCTTTGGCGGAGGAATTTGAAAAGCCTTATTTTCAGGCTTTGATTGATTTTTTGAAAAAAGAAAAAGCCGCAGGGAAAGTCATTTTTCCACCGGGACCACTCATCTTTAATGCGTTTGAATGTACACCAATTGATCAGGTGAAAGTGGTGATTTTAGGCCAGGATCCTTACCACAACCCTGGCGAAGCCATGGGTTTATCCTTTTCGGTACCCAAAGGGGTCAAAGTGCCCCCTTCGCTCAAAAATATTTATCAGGAGTTGTTCACCGATTTACAAATCCCGAAAGCGGAGCACGGCGATTTGAGTAATTGGGCCAGGCAAGGGGTTTTTTTGCTCAATACCATGCTAACCGTGGAGCAAAAGCAGGCGGGCTCTCATCAAAAAGCGGGTTGGCATTTTTTTACGGATGCCGTCATCCAAACCCTGTCAGACAAGCGGGAAAATTTGGTCTTTATGCTTTGGGGGAACCCTGCGCGTAAAAAGGCAGAATTGATCGATGGTAGCAAACACCTGATTTTGGAAGCCGCGCACCCTTCACCATTAGCGGGTGGAGCCTTTTTCAACTGCAAACATTTTTCCAAAGCCAACGCCTATTTGAAAGAGCATGGTATGGGCGAGATCAATTGGGTGGTATAAATTACTGGTCACCGAAATAAGCCGAGGTGCAAGTTGGAATTCATTTAAAAATATCCGCGACCACCTCATCCCGTTTTCCTCTGCTGATCGGGATTTTTACCGTACCAATCTCCAACATGTTGCCATCCAGGGCACTGACTTTGGTTTTGGCGACGATGTACGATTTGTGAACCCGACTGAACTGTTGACTCGGGAGTAGTTCCTCTAGGTTGCGCAAACTTTCCAGGGTGACGTACTTGCGATTGCCACTGCACACAAAGCGGACGTATTCTTTGAGCCCTTCAATGTACAGGATATCATCCACAAATACCTTGACCAGTTTCCCATCCACTTTCAGGGATAAAAAATCTGGGGTAGCAGTGCTTTGTCCGGGGCTTCCTGCTTGTCGGGCGTTTAATAGTAGTTTGGCTTTTTGCACCGCCTGTAAAAAACGTTCAAATGGAAAAGGTTTGAGTAGGTAGTCCACCACATTGAGGTCGTAAGCCTCAATGGCGTATTCAGTATAAGCAGTGGTGAAAACGACCAAGGGTGGGTTTTGTAAGGTTTTGAGCAGATTGTTTCCACTCAGTACGGGCATCTGAATGTCGAGAAACAACAAATCAACCTGGCCTTGCTGCAAACGTTCAAGTGCTTTCATGGGCAATTTCTCTTTGCCGACTATTTCCAAATCAGGCACTTGTTGGGCGTAAGCTTCCAGCAGATTGAGCGCGAGGTATTCGTCATCGACGAGCAAGGTTCGGATCATAACTTCAACCTTAAATTTACTTCAAAGTGATCTTCCAAATCTTGGACCTGAAACTGATGGGTACCAGGATACAACAATTCCAGGCGTTGGCGCAAATTATCCAAACCAACCCCCCCAACTTTGTCTTTTTGTACGTGCTGTACATCATCTTTGCTGTTTCGGGTTTTAAACTGCAGCCATCCTTTTTCGACACTTAGTTCAATCTGGATGTAAGCCTTTTCATTTAATTCAAAATCAGCGTGTTTGCAACAGTTTTCAACCAAGGGAATCAGCAACATAGGCTCGAGCCGAGCCCCTTCGATCTGGCCATTTACATCAAAGGTGATGTCGAGGACTTCTTCACTACGCATCCGGAACAGCTGCAAATACTGCTCAATATGGGATATTTCCGTTTCCAGGGGGATTTGTTCCGCTTTGGAGTCGTACACCACATACCGTAAAAGTTTGGAAAGCTGCATGACCATCTCAGCTGTTTGTGGTGAACGAACTACCGCCAGGGAATAAATATTATTCAGGGTATTGAACAAAAAATGAGGATTGATCTGGGCGCGCAAAAACTGCAACTGAGCCTCGTTCTGTTTGCTGATGATGGCCATGTTTTGTTGCTCATGCCGAAAACGAATTTCCAGAATTTGGTAAAAAGTACTGACTAGAAGTGTCAGAATGTTGGTTAAAATGGCGCCAGCCCACCACTTGTTGCCTTCAGACAAAATAACCATACTGGGCCGAATGGGAGGAAAAAAATCATTCAGGTTGATGCGGATTGCGGCAATGCCGAGCATCAGCAGGGTAGCCCATAGCAGGAATTGGACATAATGGTTCTTTTCAAAATAGCGCTCTACCAACCAAAGATTGGCATAAAACAACAGCGCCATAGGCAACAAATTGCCCAAACCCCTTAAAAAACTTATACCAAGATTGCCATACAAAGGCATAAACAACCAGGCGTATACTACAATCAGCACCAGCCAGACGCCAATGTGAAAAGCTACTTTAAGGCGGTAATTGTTCAAAAAATGCTTACTCAGTGTCATAGCTTGAATGTGTTACCTCAAAGCTACACAATGGCTAATTTTTCAGGGTGTACTTTCAATGAACGGTAGGAATTTTTAAACGAAAAGCAATTAGTGATAAGTGATAAGTGATGAATGATAAATTCCACTTATCACTTATCACTTATCACTTATCACTTATCACTTATCACTTATCACTTATCACTTATCACTTATCACTTTCTTTTATTTCTTCACAATCTTCACCACCTCAGTTCCCAATTCTCCCAAGTTCAACTTGAGAACGTAGAAACCAGCGGGTAGATCATCCAAATCCAGGCCATCGAGCAATGCACCCGCGTCGACCTTCTTGCTGGTACGCAAGCGACCGTCGGCGTTGAACAGTTCCAGGGTAATGGCACTGGTGGGTTGTTGCAGGAATTGAATCACCAGGCGGTCGGTGACCGGGTTGGGATACACGTTGAACAATTCATCGGCGCCTACGCCTACCTTGGTATTGGCCAGTTTGGAGAAAGCGTCTTTACCCGAAACATTGTTGATCATCCGGACCCGGTAAATATTGATGCCTCGTTTGGCTTCGTAGTCGATGTATTCGTATTCCTGGTTGCCATCCTTGATGCGAAGCGGTTCTTTCACTGTGGCAATTTTGTCAAAAAGCACTGCATCTTTGGAACGTTGTACATCGAAGGTATAGGTGTATCCATCGTTGCGAACTGCCCAGTTAAGCCGAATGGTTTGGTCGTTCATGGGCACTGCATCGAGGCCAAAACTGTTGACACCACCACCACAAAGCGTTGGGTTGTCGGTGATGGAAAGGGAGGTAGAGAAACTACCCACACAGTTGTTTTCTGAAACCGTTACCGTTACTCCAAAACGACCAGCGTATTCAAAGCCCACCGTGACCGTTTTGCCGTAGGCAACCCTTGGATTGACACCCGAATCAAAGTCCCAGCGTACGCCTGCGTTCTGGGTACCTGTTTCGATTTGCAAAATGGCATTGTCTTTTACACAAAAACCAGTTGGGCTCTTCCAATCAATTTTTACATCATTACCTACTTCAATGGTGACCACATTGTTTTCGATGTAGGGGCAATTGGCGTCTTTGATGCGCACACAACGGGCAAAATAAGTAGTCTGTTGCAGTGGCCCTGGGTCGTATTCTGGCGAATTGGAATTGGGAATGGGTTCAAAAAAGGCCATTTCAAAACGAGAACTACTGACCGATTTCATCCACAAATATTCCACTTCACCCGGCGCTCCACTTGGCGACTCCACATTGACCAGCGGTGCTGGATCAGCCCCTGGGCCGCATAATTTTTGATTGTATCCAATTTTACCTGCATAAGTCAGGTTGACACAAGGTTTGATCAATCCTGCATCGATCGTCAAGTCGATTTCCCCGTCGTCCAGAATAATGATGTCCGTCATCAAAGTTGTCGGGTCGTAGTCGCTATCAATTGCATCGTTACTGCCCGCATTGGCCTTACCTACGGTAAACCCAGGGGGCAGCTGAATGGTCAATTTGTACTGCCCGGCAGGCCCGGTGTAATTGAACTTGCCATTGGCATCCGTTACGATGGTATCTGGAATGGTCAAGCCTCCTTTGGGTATCACCAGGATGATGATTTTGACACCAGGAATACCCGGTTCACCAGGATCTTGAATGCCATCCTCATCCAGATCATGCCATACAAAATCACCGATAATGGCACGGCAATTCTCGCGGGTAATCACGATCAGTCTGCGCAGAACGGCCTCACAGGCGTCCACACTGCTGGGTGAAAGGCGGGCAATCAATTCGTAAGTGCCAACTGGCAAGGTACTTGGATCAATGCTGCTAACTGGTTGCCCATTGAGTGTAAAGGAAATCTCCCCAGGGATAGAACTGGTTGCCTGAAGCACAAATGGTGCTGCATTCACGCAGAAAGTATCCCGGAAGTCGCGCAAGTTGGAGATGCTGATGGTGGGGTAGGAGCAGGTATTGCGGAATATCATGGTATCCACTCCATTGGTCACTCTCAGGGTGTAGCCTTGAGCATCAATGTGCCGGAAAGTCAGGGAGAAAATACCCGGACTGGTACTCGGTAGCGTAGTGCCTACGGTAATGGGCAGTGGTGCAGCGGGTGGGTTCGGGCTATCATTGCGGAATACCCCAACAGCACTGGTAATGCGCCAGGTTTCGCCCGGCAAGGCATCAATGGTAATGGTCTCGCGGAAATGGCCAGTAAGGGCATCGCTTGCATTATTGAGACAAACACAGGTTCCCAAAGTACTGCCTTTAGGGCTAGGTGTGACCCCCGC
>JAAFHQ010000443.1 GCA_013298445.1 Chitinophagales bacterium
TCGATATTCAATCCAACACAGGTTCCGTTCAGGGGGATGGTGGTCGAGCCTCCCAATTCAACCTTTCCCCCAGTATTGGTTATTTTCTGGGGCAAAATTTTGTGATGGGTATTGGCATGGATTGGTTCAGAACCACCAGCACCGCCGGCGTGAACCTGGGAGATGTAACCGCCCCCACTGAGCGTTCTGAAAACGACAATTTGCTTTTTGGTCCGTTTATGCGCTATTACATCCCTTCTGGTGAAAACAAGGCATACTTCTTGGATGCCACGGTTGGTTTTGGCAATTCGAGAAATCAATTTATTGAAAACAACGAGACGCAAATCATCGACAATAGTTTGTTGTCGATCGGGGTAGGACCTGGTTTCACCATTTTTGCCAGCGACGGGATTGCCCTCGAAGCGCTGGTAAAATACAATTTTGCCAAAAGTGACAGTCAGATTAATGTGGGAGATATCAGCAGGACTTCTGTTACCTGGACCAATGCTCTGGATTTTTCGGTGGGGATTCGCTACTATTTTGGTGGAGTTCGCCCAACCGCTGCCCAGCCAGTAAAACCGCTAAACAGTGGCAGCTTTTACTGGTAAGCTAAAACCCTACAAAAACATACCCTACTTGCTCTACATTGTGCAGGGACAAGCCAGGAGGATCTTCAATCATAATTCCAAGCACACGACTTACGGCTGGGCGGTCAAATTTCTATTTGATTGTCATAGCCGTTTGTAGTATGGTTTAATTCAGGGGAGAAAATTCCCCCCTGATTCAAAATGAGAGCGTTTCCCAAAGAAAGGGTTTATTAAAAAGGAAAAACCGTAAGAGACAATTGAACTCCGTGATAATTTAAGTTGGCCTTATCTTTAATGGGTTGGCCATTTGCATCCGTAAATGTAACGTCTTGTACATTGCCCAATCCACGGTAATACCTGCCACTGAGTTTGATCCACTTTCCAAATTGGTAGGAAAGACCTCCGACAAGGCCAACATCGGTTGCATCATACTTGGAATCATCAAAAAAACTAATTTTTTCCCCATCAAGAAGTGCTGTTTGATCCAACCAGGCACTTATTTCTCCACCTGCTTCGACCCATAATTGATCTAACAACTTAAAACCTGCGGTAAGGGGTAAACTCAGATAATGAGAGTTAGTGCTAAAGGATGAAGTACCCCCAGTTGGGTACCTTATTATTGTCTTTAATCCTCTTTGATTGTACAATAGATCAGCATTCAAGGCAATGGATTCTTTAAGCAACAATTCGCTTCTGAAGCCAGCATGAACTCCCGATAACCAATCCGTTGATTGGTTAAATGTTTTATCAGTTCCTTCGGGAGAACCACTCATCCGCTGGTCGCTGTAATTCCATCCTGCCTTAAATCCAATTCTCCACTTGGAGCCATTTTGAGCAAAAACAGTCAGGCCAATGAACAAGCATAAACTCGTAAGTGCAATTCGATTCGACATATTGAGAAAATTTTGTGAAGGTATGCTCTAATAACGTCGAATTTCAAATGCAGTACGCAGTATTAAAACATTTAACATCCGTTAAAAAATCATTGATTCACAATAAATTGGAGAGGTATCATTTAGACGGTAACGCAGATCCTGCGTCTTTACCATTTACCTGAAATAAAAATACCCGGAGGGGATAACTCCGGGCATCACCAGATATTCGTATATCTGAAGGGCAACTGTAAAGTACAAATGTACACCCTTATTTTTTTAAAAGCAATCCCTTTTTAAAAGGAACGGTAGTTTTTTTTCGGTAAACGGTGCAATTTTGTCAACCTACGGTCAAAAAACTGCCTTTGCTTTCATTTTGTCATCCAGCACCGCCACCTTTTTCCTCTTTTTCATCATAAGCAAAGGCTGCAGAGATGTATTCGCGGTTGAGGCGGGCGATGTTTTCTACCGAAATTTCCTTCGGGCATTCTGCTTCACAAGCCGTTACGTTAGAGCAGTTTCCGAAGCCTTCGAGGTCCATTTGTTTCACCATGGCCAATGCGCGGCGTTTAGCTTCTACCTTACCTTGTGGCAACATGGCCAGGTGAGATACCTTCGCACTCACAAACAACATGGCAGAAGCATTCGGGCAAGCGGCTACACATGCGCCACAACCAATACAAGCTGCTGCATCAAAAGCAACTGTTGCAGATTCCTTGGACACCGGGATGGCATTGGCATCCTGAGCCTGACCCGTGTTGACTGATACAAAGCCACCCGCCTGGATGATGCGGTCAAAAGCGGCACGCTCTACCACCAAGTCTTTGATGACTGGGAAAGATTTTGCGCGGAAAGGCTCTACCGTAATGGTATCGCCGTCGCGGAAGAAACGCATGTGCAATTGGCAGGTGGTCGTTCCTGAGTTGGGCCCGTGTGGGTGGCCATTGATGACCATTGAACAAGTGCCACAAATACCTTCGCGGCAGTCGTGCTCAAAGGCTACGGGTTCTTCGCGCTGAGCGATGAGTTTTTCATTGAGCACGTCCAACATTTCCAAAAAGGACATGTGCTCGCTGACGTTGTCCAGTTCGTAGGTGACGAACTGGCCTTTTTGGGGGAATTTGCCCCCTTGACGCCATATTTTGAGTTTCAAATGCATGTTTTCCATTGGCTTACCTTTTCTCCCACGACTAAAGTCATGGGCTGGTTCTTTATGGTGCCTCCCACGGATAAATCCATGGGTTGGCGGAGTTTAAAGATAGAATGGTAGATTTTTAATTGAGCCGGTTCTCAACCTTCTCAACTTTCTCAACCTTCTAAACCTACTTGTAGCTTCTGCTCTTCAGTTCTACATTTTCAAAGACCAGTTCTTCTTTATGCAGCACAGGATCGGTATCCCAGCCGTTGTAGGCCCAGGCAGCAACGTAGGCAAAGTTGGCATCATCACGTAGGGCTTCACCCTCTTCGGTGCGGTGCTCTTCGCGGAAGTGGCCGCCACAAGATTCCTCACGGTTGAGGGCATCGATGACCATCAGTTCACCCATTTCAAAGAAGTCCGCTACCCGGAGGGCTTTTTCCAGTTCTGGATTGTAATCCCCGGTAGCGCTACCCGGCACAAACACGTCTTTGTAGAACTCTTCGCGCAACTCCTGTATTTGGCGACGGGCCGCAGTTAGGCCTTCGGCGTTGCGGGCCATGCCACATTTTTCCCACATGATTTTACCCAGGCGACGGTGGAAACTTTCTACCGACTGTTTGCCTTGAACACCCATCAGTTTGTCGATACGGCCTTTTACGTCTGCTTCGGCCTGCATAAATTCTGCTGAATTTGGATCAAACTTCGGCGTACGGATGTCATTGGACAAGAAGTTGCCAATGGTGTAAGGCAAGACAAAATAACCATCCGCCAAACCTTGCATCAATGCGGAGGCACCAAGACGGTTGGCACCGTGATCGGAGAAGTTGCACTCACCCGCTGCAAACAAGCCTGGGATATTTGTTTCCAGGTTATAATCTACCCACAAGCCACCCATCGTATAGTGTACGGCGGGGTAAATTTTCATGGGCATTTTGTACGGATTCTCACCAGTGATTTTTTCGTACATGGCGAAAAGGTTGCCGTATTTTTCTTCAACCACATTTTCACCTAGTTCAATCACGGTTTTCTGGTCAGGACTGTGGAGCCCCATCACGCCAGCTTTGGAGCGACCGTAACGTTCGATGGCAGCAGAAAAATCCAGGTATACGGCCAAACCAGTAGGCGCAACTCCCAAACCTTCATCGCAGGCAACTTTAGCAGCGCGAGAAGCTACGTCCCGAGGTACCAGGTTTCCAAAAGCGGGATAACGGCGTTCGAGGAAGTAATCCCGGTCTTCTTCAGGGATGTCCAGGGCATTTTTATGTCCAGAGCGGATTGCGGCCGCATCTTCCTGTTTTTTAGGTACCCATACCCGACCATCGTTCCGCAGTGACTCCGACATCAGGGTCAACTTGGACTGGTAATCACCACTTACCGGAATACAAGTCGGGTGAATTTGGGTAAAACAAGGGTTCGCCATCAGCGCACCCCGACGCACCGAGCGCCAGGCGGCCGTCACGTTGCACATCATGGCATTGGTAGACAAGTAGAATACGTTGCCGTAACCACCCGTTGCCAACACCACCGCATGGGCAGCATGGCGCTCCAACTCGCCCGTGAGCAGGTTACGCGCAATGATGCCACGTGCTTTGCCATCCACCAATACCACGTCAAGCATTTCGTGGCGGTTGTACATCTCAACGGTGCCCAGGGAAATTTGGCGCGACAAAGACTGGTAAGCGCCAATCAACAACTGCTGGCCAGTTTGACCACGCGCATAAAAAGTACGGCTTACCTGCACCCCACCAAAAGAGCGGTTGTCCAACAAACCGCCGTATTCACGGGCAAAAGGAACCCCTTGCGCAACGGCCTGGTCGATGATACTGGCGCTCACTTCGGCCAAACGGTATACGTTGGCTTCGCGTGCCCGGTAATCTCCTCCTTTGATGGTATCGTAAAAGAGGCGGTAGGTACTATCGCCGTCGTTGCGGTAGTTTTTCGCCGCGTTGATCCCACCTTGCGCCGCAATCGAGTGCGCCCGGCGTGGACTATCGTGAAAGGTGAAGCACTTGACGTTGTAACCCAGTTCGCCCAGCGAAGCCGCAGCTGCAGCACCCGCCAAACCTGAACCAACTACGATGATGTCAAGGCGTCTTTTATTGTTGGGAGCTACCAGTGGCATGGAAGCGCGGTACTTTGTCCACTTTTCCGTTAAATTTCCCGCTGGAACTTTACCATTAAGAGCCATGATGTATTAATTTATATTGAAAAAATTCAATTCAAAAGCATTCCTGGTAATGATGGAATTTTGAGTTCCGTAGAGTCCCAAACACTCACATATTCACACCATCACACTCAAACCCGTTTTTACCACCATCCCATGGTATCACCGTAAATATAGATGGGAATGATCGCAAAACCTGCAGGAATCAAAACCGAATAGGCCTGGCCCAATGCCTTGATTAAGGGGGTATATTTGTTGTGGTTCAGCCCCAATGTCTGGAAAGCACTTTGGAAACCATGCCAAAGGTGGAAGGCAATGGCAATCATCGAAACTACGTATACCACGACAAAAATCGGGTCAGCAAAAGCGACCATTACCGGAGTGTAGAGGTCTTTGATCACTTCACCATCATAAGAAGCCATCGGTACGTTGCCCAATTTCATCTGCAACCAGAATTGGTACATGTGCAAGAGAATAAAAACCAGCAGAATGGTTCCCAACCAGCCCATCCGGGTAGCAGCCCGGGCATTGGTACCTACAGCACGGGTAACTTTTACAGCATAATTTTGCCCACGTGCGCTGGCGTTTTGTCTCCACAAGAGCAGGCCTTGAATGGCATGCAATACGATGGACAGGTAAAGGGTGTAAGAAACCGCTTTAATGATTTTGTTGTGCGTCATAAATTCCGCGTACAAATTAAAATCACGTCCACCATCACTGCTCATCA
>JAAFHQ010000444.1 GCA_013298445.1 Chitinophagales bacterium
GGGGCTGGTTCGGTGTTGTACGGGAGTGATGCGATGGGTGGTGCCATTCAGGTCTTGACCGCCACACCACAATTTTCTGCGGAAGGATGGCAGTTCGGTGGCCGATTGTTGGGACGTTACCTGGATCGGGACATGGAACAAACCGTACATGCTGAATTAAAAGCCGCCAATAAAAAAGTAGCTTTTCGGGCCGGGGCCAGTCTGCGTAATTTTGGGGATCATTATGCCGGGCAAGGCTTAGGCAAAGAAGGCCCTTCCAGCTACCGGGAGCGGGCCGCAGATGCCAAAGCAGTTTTTAAACTCGGCAACCGCGCCAAATTCACCCTGGCCTACAATGGCCTTTTTCAATCTGAGGTAGAACGCTACGATCAATATGTGACAGTCGCGAAGCTGGCCCAGTTTGAGCCCCAGACCCGCCAAATGGCCTATGGTCGCCTGGCCTGGGAAGGGCAATCCCCCTGGCTCCAAAACCTGACCTTGACCGCTTCCTGGCAATTTGCCGAAGAAGGCCGCATTTTCCAGCGCAACAACACCATTACCCGCAGCAATGAACTGGATGAAATCCGCACCTTGGGGTATGTGCTGGAATGGCATGCGCAACCCCTGTCTTTTTGGAAAATCACCTCGGGACTGGAGTTGTACGACGACAAAGTGAGTAGTGGTGGCACCAACACCAATACCGAAACGGGGGCGGTTACCCCACGCCGGGGCTTGTATCCAGCAGGAACCAACGCGACCAACACAGCAGCTTTCACCGCCCATCAATTGAGCTGGAAGGCCTGGACTTTGAACCTCGGCTTGCGCTACAATCAGGTTCGACTGGCCATAAAAGACGCCACCTTTGGAGATACCGAGATCAAGCCCGACGCCTTGGTAGCACATGCGCTTTTGCGCTATCAGGCTGGCCAAAACCACGCCATTTCCGGGGGCATCTACTCCGGTTTCCGGGCACCGAACATCAATGACATGACCAGTTTTGGGCGCTTTGATTTTGGGATTGAAGTACCGAGTTATGACCTTTCGCCTGAAAAAACCACTACCTACGAGTTGAACTATAAGTACAGTTCGAGCAAGTTTCAGGCGAACGTGGCTGGGTTTTATACCGCATTGAGCGACCTGGTGACGCGGGTACGCAGCACTTTTGAAGGGTCGCCTACCTACGAGGGCAGTGACGTGTACAAAAAGGAAAACGCAGCGGAGTCATTTATTCGGGGCACCGAAGTAGATTTTGCCTGGGCAATGAGCAAAGTTTTTAACCTTCAGGGCAGTTTGACCTATACTTTTGGTCAAAATACTACCGCCAATGAACCGATGCGCCGCATTCCACCGCTCAATGGCCGAGTGGGTTTAAGGTACCAGTCGTACAAGCAGTGGTTCAACAGCATTGAGTGGCAGTACGCCAGTATGCAGGATCGTTTGGCGGGTGGAGATAAGTCCGATCCGCGGATTCCTAAAGGTGGAACCCCAGGCTGGAATGTGCTGAATCTGCGCAGTGCTTATCAGTTCAAACAAGTAGAATTACAAGCAGGGCTAAATAACTTGTTCAACGAGGCTTACCGCACGCATGGGTCGGGGATTGATGGCGTGGGTAGGAGTGTGTGGGTAGGTCTGGATTGGAGGTTTTGATTTTAAGGGCCGGATAAAATCGAGGCAACGCACTGTAGAGACGCACGGCCGTGCGTCTCTACAATCTTGCACTGCCCGGAGACGCACGGCCGTGCGTCTCTACAATCCGGGCATCCCCCGTTTTTTGCGTTGCCGCAATTTTATTCCATGCCCTAATCATTTAATCGTCCACTTTACTTTCCCCGCATAAGGATCTTTAACCAAAGTTCCCTTGCTATTTTTCATCGTCACATTGACCTCTTGCAACACATTCTCCGCGGGCAAACAAATCTTCCCTTTGGCCGTCCCCGTACTGGTATAGGCTTGCAGCGTGATTTTTGACCAATCAATTTGATCTGTGCTTTGCGCCAATTCTGCATGAGGGATCACCGCGCCATCGCGAATCATCACCACCAGGGACAATTTGCCGCCATCAATCACGTGCCAGCCTCCGTTGTACACTTTGCCCGTTTGGTAATCGATCCATTTGCCCTCCGGCAGGTATACCTTGCGCTGGGTAGAACCAGTTTCAAAAAGGGGAGCAACCAACATATCCGAACCCAGGAGGTATTCATTTTCGATGAGCCAGGAACCAGGGTCTTGAGGGAATTCCACAAATAGGGCGCGCAACATCGGTAGGCCTTTTTCGCTGGAAGCCTTGGCTTGAGCATAAATGTAGGGCATCAGCCGGTAGCGGGTTTCGGTAGCATTGCGAAAATGGTTCAAAAAACTTTCGCTGAACTCCCAGGGCTCTTTTGGTGCCTGACCATGACAGCGGGAATGCGAGCTAAACAGACTAAAAGGCGCCCAACGACGGTACAGCTCCTCGGGGGTGCGGGTTGTAAAGCCCCCAGCATCGTGGCTCCAAAAACTAAAGCCCGACAAACCCAGCGACAAGCCTCCGCGCAACTGTGCTTCCATGCCCATATCCGAAGTTTCCGCATCGCCACCCCAATGCAACGGATAACGCTGGCTGCCTGCCCAGGTGCTACGCGCCCAGATGATCTGGTCACCCGTGATTTGTTTGGTGATGTCGGAAACAACTTTGTTGTAGCGCAATGGATAGAGGTTATGCTCGTAGAAGCCACTGCGACCATTGGCGTAAATGCCATTCAGAGGGGCTGCTTCCCCAAAGTCAACCTTGATGACCGAAACGCCGAGTTTCAACAAGTTGCCAATTTTATCCTGATACCATTGTACGGCGTTGGGATTGGTAAAGTCGAGCACCGCGTCTTCATAAGGTAGGCCACCTTTGGGATTTTTTACGTGCAATCCCTTGGCGATGATCTCCGGGAAAAGGTCATTTTTGGGCACAAAATAAGGCAATTGCCAGAGGCAGGTGCGGAAGCCCTGGGCTTTGAGGTCGCTGATCATTTTTTGTGGATCAGGAAAACGATCCTTCGCAAACTGGTAATCACAACGCCAGTCGGTACCAAACCAGCCCGTATCAAAGTGAATTACATCCGAAGGGATCCCGTTTTTCCGCAAGAGGTTGGCCACATTCCGGCCATCCGCTTCAGAGAAATAGGTGATCCGGCTCATCCACAACCCAAATGACCACAGTGGCGGCATGCTGGCTTTGCCCGTCAGATTGGTGTATTCGTCCAGGATGTCTTTGGGCTCGCCTAAAAACACAAACAAGTCCAGGTTTTCATCCCCGATCATTAGGTTGGTCACCGCACCATAGGTAGCACCAAAATCACAGGTCACCGGAGAAGAGGTGTGCATAAACATGCCATAACCACGGCTGCTCATGAAAAAAGGAATGGGCTTGTACATCCCGGCATTTTCCACACCATTGGGGTCGGTGGTGTACAGGTTGACCTTTTGGCCGTATTTGTTGAGGCTGGTGAAGGACTCGCCACAGCCGTAGATTTTTTCATCCGGAGATAGCGCAAATGCAGCGCTGACACTCCGGGAATAATCCCCCGCCCGACGTACAAAAGAAAAGGGCAGGATGGGGGTAAAAGAACGGCTGTTGCTCTGGTGCCAGGTTTTAGTCAGTAGTTTGCCGCTGGCATCCCGGAATTCGATGGTCCAGGGATTGGGGGTGATGATTACCGTACCAAAGGCACTTTTGTACTGGTGCCCATTGGGAGTTTTGCTGTATTGCCAGGAATTGTCCTTGGCAGGCTCCTTGACCAACATCAGCGAAGGTTCCCCAGCTGGAGCAGCCTGCCCGGTATTGGCCCGAATCCGTACCGCACGTGGCGAGACGAACTCTACACTGAAGGGCAGTACTGGGTCCACCGCGTACTCTATTCCGGGGAATTCATTGCCCCGGATTTTGCGAAGCCCGGCCTGGGTGTTGTTGAAGGCATGCGCTGGGTAATACTCGCTGCGCCGCCATTTGAGTTGGCCTTGGCCGGTGGCGGGGTCGAAAGCGGCAAGGCTATCGGCCAGGAAATAGGTGTTGGTGAAATCCTTGAAGTCTTTGCTCAAGTCCAGGGGTTCGTTCAGGAGGGTTGTGCTATGTTGGGCTGTTGCGATTATGGCCCAGCACAACATCAGGAAGGTGCTGATAAATTGCTTCATCACTAAATGCTTTTTATTTGTTTATGAGGCCGAAAAGTAAGCACAAAAATCAAAAGGATGCATAGCTCTGCTTAATAACCATTACTGAAACAATGTCATGACTTGTCCCATCGGGCTTTTATACTCACTTCCGTTTTGTTTTTTTATTTTGCACCCTTACTCCAGTGAATGAAACTATAAACACAACAAACATGCACACCAAAAGCTTTTTCATTGTGGCATTCTTTTGCCTTGGTATACTCTTTCCGGTTTTTAGCCAGGTAAAAGCTCCGAGCGCACACGGGCCAGTCCCGACAGAAAATCAACTGCGCTGGCAGGAAATGGAATACTACGCTTTTATCCATTTTTCCATCAATACTTATACCGATATGGCCTGGGGCAAGGGTGATGAAGACCCTAAGCTCTTTAATCCTACTAAGCTGGATTGCCGACAATGGGCCCGCATTTGTAAGGAAGCTGGGATGAAAGGAATTATTTTTACCGCAAAACACCACAGTGGCTTTTGTTTATGGCCATCTAAATACACCGACTACTCCATAAAAAACATCCCCTGGCGCAATGGCCAGGCGGATATCGTGCGAGAATTGGCGGATGCCTGTAAGGAATATGGCTTGAAGTTTGGCGTCTACCTCTCCCCCTGGGACCGCAATCATGCAGAATACGGCAGGCCCGCCTATATCACCTATTTCCGCAATCAATTACGGGAATTACTGAGCAACTACGGCGAAATTTTTGAAGTATGGTACGATGGTGCCAATGGTGGCTCCGGGTATTACGGTGGTGCCAACGAAACCCGCAAAATTGATGCAAAGACCTACTACGACTGGCCCAATACCTATAAGTTGGTTCGCGAACTGCAACCCAACATCGTCATCTGGAACGATGGTGGCGATCGGGCCGACCTCAGATGGGTAGGCACCGAAGCTGGCTATGTAGGGGAAACCAACTGGAGTTTGCTGAACGCAAAAGGGGATGTACCCGAAGAAATGTTGCGTCATGGTGTGGAAAATGGAGATAGCTGGGTGCCCGGAGAAGTAAATACCTCCATCCGCCCAGAATGGTTTTACCACGAACGAGAGGATAAAAAGGTCAAAACCCTGCCTCAGCTCATGGATACCTATTACCACTCTGTTGGTCGCAATGGCACCTTGCTGCTTAATTTCCCGATTATGCCCAATGGTCTGATCCATGAAAAAGATGAAAAAGCGGCATTGGAATTTGCCAAGGCCGTCAAAGAGGTTTTTGCAGTCAACCTGGTGGAAAAAGCCCGTGTAAAAGCCTCCAACATTCGAGGCAAAAGTTCAACATAC
>JAAFHQ010000445.1 GCA_013298445.1 Chitinophagales bacterium
TTTGTGGGCGATCTGGCGCTGGAATACAAGCTCGTAAAGCGGTACCCGATGGCGGAGTTGGAGAAGAAGTTTAAGGAGATGCAGTGAAAGTCGAGGCTACTGCGAGCGACATTTTTTAGCACAAAGAACACAAAGGAGAGCACAAAGAACACAAAGTTAGACGTTGACGGTTCTTTGTGTCCTTTGTGCTCTCCTTTGTGTTCTTTGTGCTAAAAAAAATGCTTTATGGTACTTAGTCATGAAATCAACCAATCAACAGATAATCATAGTGCACCAGCGCTTTTTTCCCCTTTTGCCCCACATACTTCCGCGCTGTAGTGGAACCATACTGAGCCATACCTATCCCCAGTTCCTCGGCACCACAAAAAATAGCCACAATATCCCCTCTTTCAAAATCTCCCTCAATGGCAGTGACGCCTACGGGGAGCAAACTCGATACTCGTTCCTCAGCGCGGAGAGCCAGCGCAGCCCCTTCATTGATGATGATTTTACCTTTGGGTTCTGCTCCTTGATAGGCCAGGCGCTTTTTGAGATTGGAGGTCTTTTTTTGGCTGGGAAAAAGAGTGTATTCTCCCGTTTGTTGCCAAATGTCGTGTAAGATCTGGTCTTTTTTGCCGTTGGCAATGATCGTATGTACCCCCAGAACCGCAGCTTTGCGGGCAATCCGATACTTCGTATTCATACCTCCACGCCCAAAAGAGGAGGTAGAGGGTAGGATAAAACGTTGGAATTGCCCATCGTTTGGGTCAATTTCCCGGATCAGGCGACTGTTGGGGTCGCTGGGATGCCCGTCGTAAATGCCCGCTACATTGCTCAGAATCACCAGGGCATCGGCGTTCACCGCGGCTGCCACCAGACCTGCCAGTTCGTCGTTGTCCGTAAACATCAATTCGGTGACAGCTACTGCATCGTTTTCATTGATGATGGGCACAATTTCGTCGCGGAGCAAACCCTGGAGGCAGGCCTTCATGTTGAGGTAATGCTCGCGGTCGCGAAAATCTTCTTTGGTGACGAGTAGTTGGGCGATGTGGGTGCCCTTTTCTGCAAACAAGTGCTGGTAGATTTGCATCAGACGGGGTTGCCCCACCGAGGCCCAAACCTGACGGCGCAAAACGGGGTTAACGTGGCTCAGTTGCGGCAAGGTAGAACGCCCCATCGC
The DNA here is from genome assembly GCA_013298445.1 of Chitinophagales bacterium. Taxonomy (GTDB): domain Bacteria; phylum Bacteroidota; class Bacteroidia; order Chitinophagales; family Saprospiraceae; genus Haliscomenobacter. The sequence continues at coordinate 1,160 of JAAFHQ010000445.1, forward strand.
TACGGCACCAGAAGAAACCAGAATGACTTCGGCACCTTGGCTACGCAGCCAAGCCACTTGCTCTACCAGATGGGCAATGCGTTGTTCGTCTGGCCGACTTTGTTCATCGGTCAATACATTGGAACCTATTTTCACCACGATGCGGTGATAACTTACAGTAGACATGATTTTTTACCAGTTGCGGTATTTATTTGGCGGGAATGCAAAGCAGTGGGGCAAAATGAACATTTATTTTTTATCGCCCCAAAGATAGGTTTTATGCTTGAAGTTCTTCCACGGGTTTGGCAACCGGTTTTTCATGTGAAGCCTTAATCAGGCGAATAGAAAAGGTGGTTCCTTTGCCTTCTTCAGAGCGTTTCACAAAAATTTTGCCTGAATGGTACTCCTCTACGATGCGCTTGGATAGGGATAAACCCAGGCCCCAGCCGCGTTTCTTGGTGGTGTAGCCGGGTTGAAAAACGGTTTTAAACTTGGAGCTTGGAATACCTTTGCCCGAATCGCTCACATCGATGTTGACCATGTGATCTTCCTCTGAAACGTCCACTTGAATGCTGCCCTGCCCGTCCATAGCATCGAGGGCATTGCGCAGCAGGTTTTCGATCACCCAATCAAATAGGGGCGGATTGAGGCGGACATTGAGGGGCGAACTCTCGGGATCAGGGAAATTGAATTGCACTTTGCGGGATGCTCGGCGTTGCATGTAGGCTCGGCATTTTTCCAGCTCACTATAAATATTGACGGGCTCCAAAGAGGGAATGGAGCCAATTTTGGAAAAACGTTCGGCGATGAGTTCCAGGCGACTGACATCCGTGCGGAGTTCATCCACTATTTCGATGACTTCATCATCCTCTTCCCGGATAGCCCGCAAGTTTTCCAACCAGGCCACGATCCCTGAGATGGGCGTACCCAATTGGTGGGCGGTTTCTTTGGCCATACCGACCCACACGCGATTTTGCTCGCTGCGGCGGGCGGAGCTAAAGTTGACATAGCCCAAGGCGACAAACGCAGCAATCAAAATCAATTGGATCAGCGGAAAATAGCGAAGCTGGCGCAGCAGGGTAGACTCCTGATAAAAGATTTTATTGCCCGTTGTGTTACTAACAATGGGTTCAAAACCAGTTTTTTGGAGTTTCTGGATGACCTCTTGCAGGTATTTTTTGTCACCGTCCCGTTCTTGCCCAAAATTGATAGCATCTACAATTTGTAGTCTTTCATCCGTGATGATGACGGGAATGGTCGTGTTGCCTTGTAAAATTTGTAGTTGAAGACTTACATCTTCGAACTCCTTGTCTGAATTCAATTGGTCTTGAGCGAGCACAAAGTTTTCCACCCGATATTGCTCCCCTGCTGCCAGTTGTTTTGACAAATAAGTAGTATAAAATATCGAAATCAGCAGGATAACCACCCCGGTTCCTGCCATGTAAATTTTCCACCGCGATTTTCGGCTATAAATGTCCATAAACCTTTTATCGTTTCCAAAAATACCCTACTCGTGCTACTGCATTTTCCCGAACGTTGCTGTAAAAGAGATTGAAGTCTCCAATGTGGTAATTCGGGTTGTTGTACAAGAAACTACCTGGGAACTTCGGTTTGTTGACCCACAACACACCATCGTGCACCTGGGCATCGCATACTTTTGGGATTATTTTGTTGAAACTGCGCAGTACTGCCCCTTTGTTCAAATCGCGGGCGGCATAGAGGGTATCACTTGACCAATTTAACGGATTTGTACTCACAATATTGTTTCCCGGCTGGTGCAACTCGGGGTAATGTCCCTTGAGGTAGGTACGCCAGGAACAAAAACAACCCGTTTGTTCGGGGCGGTCGCAAGGGGGAATGTTTTCCAACAAATCCCGGTTGACTGGCATGCCCACCAAGTACGCCACTACCAATCGATTGCGCAGGTTGCTGTTGTCAAAAAACTCTTTCAACAAACGCTGAGTATGGGTCGTGCCCTGGCTATGCGAAGCGATGATGATCGGGCGGCCCTGGTTGTAGTGATCGAGGTAATATTGAAAGGCGTTGCGCACGTCGGAATAAGCCAGATCAAAGATGCGTTTTTGCATGTCCCGATCCTGCAACCAATAAGCACGGATATGTGCCTGGCGATAGCGGGGTGCGTACACCCGCCCCACACCGTTAAAAATACTGGACTGAAACCGGATGGCGCTCTCATCTACCTTTTTGTTCATTTTGGCATCTTGCACATCGGCATTCCAGGGATCGGTCTGTTCGCGATCCTGGGTATAAATGGTGGGGTGGACGAAAAACACATCCACTTCACCGTCTTTTTGGCGATCCTCCATTCCTTTGGGAAAGACATCGGCGGCGTCTTCCCGATCGGGCAAGGCCGCCCAGGTATCTGCTTTGGAATAGTCGGGAGCAGCGGGCACCCCACTATTGGCAGACGAGGCCACCATCGTGTCCTTGGGGGTAGAACAGGCTATCGCCAGGAGGCTTAGGGCTAAACCAAAAATTCGGGTTGTTCTCATTGGATCGTAAGGTCTATTGAAAAGCAAATTTTGACATTAAAATTGAAAGATGTTGTAAAAAATAAACAAAACTACCCTCTTAAGCAACCTTTTATCGCAAAAAAACTGTTTCCCTTTGTAATTTTACCCTTTCGTTCACCAACCCGATACAACCTTGGCTACAGCGCAACCCAAACCTAAGTTCAACTTTTACCTCCTGCGGCGGGTGATGGCTCAAGCCAAACCCTACCAAAGTGTCCTGATCGCCTCGGCCATTATGGCTATCGTATTGGCCCCACTGGGTACCATGCGCCCCTGGTTGGTGCAAGTTATGGTGGACGAGCACATCTTCAAACTCGATATCAAAGGACTGGGCTTTATGTCCATTATTTTTCTGGTTTCCTTGTTGTTCCATGCCTTTTTGCAATACGTTTTTCAATACGCCACCAGCTGGCTGGGGCAATGTGTGGTGCGCGATTTGCGGGTAGGTATTTTTAAACACATCACTAGTTTGCGCCTGCGTTACTTCGACCGCACCCCCGTTGGGAATTCGATTACGCGGACCATCAGCGACATGGAAACCATCAATACGGTGTTTTCTCAGGGGGTGATCACCATGATTGCGGATATTTTGACCCTGGTGGTGGTGCTGGGCATTATGTTTTACACCAGTTGGAAATTGACCCTGGCTTGTCTGTTGACCTTGCCTTTTTTGGTGGCAACCAGTTATTATTTCCAAAAAAACGTCAAAAAATCCTTTCAGGACGTCCGCACGCAGGTATCGCGTATGAACTCGTTTTTGCAGGAACGCATTACCGGCATGCGCATCGTGCAGATTTTTAATGCCGAGCAACAGGAAGGGGAAAAATTCCGCGAGGTCAACCGCGATTACACCAAGGCCAACCTTGATTCGGTGTTTTATTACGCCGTATTTTATGCGGTAGTGGAAATCATCGCTGCGGCTACCCTGGGTTTGATGATTTGGTGGGGTGCAAGAGGCGTTATCGCCGATGAGGTGACCATGGGCTCGCTGGTGGCTTTCCCGATTTACCTCAATATGCTCTTTAACCCTATCCGCACCCTGGCCGACCGTTTCAACACGCTGCAAATGGGTTTGGTGGCCGCCGAGCGGGTTTTTGCCCTGCTGGACGACCCCGAAAACCTGGAGCAAAACGGAACCTACAAGCCGAGCGAATTGAAGGGTGAAGTGGATTTTGAAAAAGTGTGGTTTGCCTACAACGAGGAAGAATATGTGCTGAAAGATGTGAGTTTTCACATCAATCCCGGTGAAACGCTGGCCATCGTGGGCGCTACGGGCTCGGGCAAATCCACCATCATCAACATCCTCAACCGCTTTTACGAAATACAAAAAGGTGCCATCAAAGTGGATGGGGTTGATATTCGCGAGTACGATCTGTATTCGCTGCGCCGCCGGGTGGCGCTGGTTTTGCAGGATGTATTTTTGTTCGCCGGAACGGTACTGGAAAACATCACCCTGCGCGACGACAGCATCAGCCGTGAACAGGTAATCGAAGCCGCCAAAATGATTGGCGCGCACGAATTCATCGAAAAATTGCCGGGTGGCTACGACTATCAGGTGATGGAACGGGGGGCTACCCTCTCCATGGGCCAACGGCAATTGATTTCCTTTGTGCGGGCTTTGGTGTTCAATCCCGACATCCTGATTTTGGACGAGGCCACTTCATCCATCGACCCTGAAACGGAAGGGGTAATCCAGTTTGCCATCGAAACGATGATCGCCAAACGGACTTCCATCATCATCGCACACCGCTTGTCGACGATCCGTCATGCG
>JAAFHQ010000446.1 GCA_013298445.1 Chitinophagales bacterium
CTACTTTAGAGGAAGTATTGCGCCTGGCCAAAGGACGTATTCATTTGTATCTGGACGATAAAGATTCGGAGCCCAGTAAGGTCGCAGCTTTGCTCAAACAATACCACATGGATACTTGTGCTGTGGTATATACAAATGTGCAAAAATGCAAAGCCTGGAAACAAGCCATGCCCAGTATTCCTACCATGGTTAGCTTGCCTAAACTGGTGAAAGATCGAGCCAGCCTCCAGCAATTTTTACAAACGTATCCTGTCGATATTTTAGATGGAGGGGTAAGCAGCTATACTCCTGAATTGGTGCAAGCGGTGGGTGAACTGGGAGCCTGGGTGTGGCCAGATATTCAAAACCCTGGCGAAAGTCCTACCCAGTGGGACATTCCGCTGAAAATGGGAATCCGAGCTTTGCAAAGTGACCATCCGGAGGCCTTGATTCAGTATCTGAAAGCCATTCAGATGCGCTGAATAGAAGTGACTCACTCAATATTGCGGCGCGCATTAGATTTATTTCAGGATTTTCTTTCAACTGGTTGGTGTAGATGAAGGACGCAAACTTTTACATTCCAACCCAATTGCACTACAATCCGTCTTACCTACTGAGATTGATTAAGCACTAAATTGGAAACTGATGAAAAACCTAGGCATTATTGTGTTGTTTGTTTTCCTCTTGCTGGGTTGCGAAAAAGAACAGGAAAAAGAAGACATTCTCGAAACGGGAGATATCCTGATTCGTATAGAAAACACCAGCAAATTCACCTACAAGGACATTAAAGTAAAGCTTGACGAAGAGCGGGAGTACGAAAATTTATCCTCCGGCGAAACCTCTGCTTATCGACCCTTTTCCAGAGCCTACCGCTATGCGTATGTGGAGTTAAAAATCAATGGCAAACGGTATGTGCTCCAACCCATTGATTATTTTGGAGAGGAGGAATTGAAGGAGGGCAAATACACGTATCAAATCACCGCGGATAATTCTTCAAATGAATATGGGAGATTAGATTTGACTTTTAAAGAAGATTGAGGATCACTATACTTCAAACATTGCCTAAAGCGGCATTTTTTTAGCACAAAGGACACAAACAAGAGTTCGGCATCCCGAATTTTTCATAAACACTACCCAAGCGACATTTCTTTATCACAGAGGAAAAAAAGAGGACACAAAGGACACAAAGCGAAGCGTCGTCAACGTCTAACTTTGTGCCCTTTGTGTCTCTTTGTGCTTTCTCTGTGAAAATTGTGTCGCTTTGGGTTCACCAGTTACGTTCAACCCACCAATTCCAAATCTCCCCCATCCATATCCTCAACCACCTTCTTCACCTCCACCTTTGGCGGCAACAACTTATACAATAGCGGCGTCACAATCCGGCTCAACAAGGTTGAACTGATCAAGCCCCCAATCAAAACCCAAGCCAGTGGCGAAATCAGCGGTGAGTTTTCCAACACCAGCGGAATCAAGCCCCCGATGGCCGTAATGGTCGTCAACAGGATGGGCAAAAAGCGCGTCTCGGCCCCTTCAGTAATCGCCTGTTCCAGGGGCATGCCTTGTTCGCGCAATTGGTTGGTGTAGTCCACCAGCAAGATCGAGTTTTTGATCTCAATCCCCACCAGCGCAATCATCCCGATGGTGGCCACAAAGGACAAAGTTTCGCCAATCAACCACAGCATGGTCAGCGCCCCAATGATGCCCAAGGGGATGACCGACAACACAATGACGGTACTTTTGAAAGTCCGGAATTCGAGCACCAAAATCCCCAACAAACCAAAGATGGAAATGATGATGATCGTTTCGATGCCTCCAAAGGATTCCGCTGCGCTTTCCCTTTCCCCACCTGCCGCATAAGTGTAGCCTTTGGGGAAGGGGTATTCGGCCAGTTTGGCCAGGATTTCGTCCGTCAGTTGAGCAGTATTGTAGCCCGTTTTGACAAAACTGGTAATGCCCACATAGCGCTCCTTGTTGAAGTGCCGCAACTGTGAGGGTGAAGCACCCAGTTCTAGCTTGGCAATCTGATTCAAAGGGATCAAAGCCCCGCTCAAGGAAGTAACGTAAATGCGGGAAAAAACCTCCAGCGCCTCCTGTTCGGTGCGCGCTACCGATACTTTAATCGAATATTCTTCGCCTTCGTTGGTGCGGAACTCACTCACATCTAAACCCGCGATGCCCATGCGGATTGTACGGGCTACTTCGGCTACAGGAATGCCCAACAATCCCGATTTTTCCCGGTTGATGATGACTTTGAGGTCGGTTTTTTGGGTTTGTAGTGGGTTGGTCACATAAACGGTACCTTCAGTGCTTTTGACCATTTTTTCCACGGCAAAAGCCAGTTTGCGTAGGGTGTCCAAATTATCTCCCAAAATCCGCATTTCGATGGGGGCAGCTACCGGAGCACCTTGTTGAAAGCGGCGCACCTGGATTTTAGCCCCGGGAAATTGATCAAAGGCTAGGCGCAAACTATCCGTCAGGGCCACAATATCCGGCACTTGCATTTCGGACTCTACCTGCACGAAGAGTTGGGCGTAGTTGGGCGACTGGTTGCGCTGGAACTCGTTGTAATACACCCGAGGGTTGCCTTTGCCTACGTTCGTGCTCACGGTGCGCACCCGCGAGTGCCGCCACAATTCCGCTTCCACTTTGCGGGTAATTCGATCCGTTTCTTTCAAACTGGTACCCAATGGTGCTTCAATATCCACGTTGAACATCGGTTTTTCCGATGCGGGGAACAAACTGAAACCGATACTCGGCACCAACATCAAACTCCCCATAAAAATCAAACCCGTAAACAACAAGGTCAAAAATGGATGCCGAAAACCCCACAACAAAACCACCCGGTAAGGATCGTTCAAATAGCGTTTGAAGGCCCGCATGAAAAAATTGCCTTCTGACTGCTCGTGTTGGCGCAGCAACATACTGGACAAAAACGGAATGATGGTGATGGCCACAAACAAGGAGGCAATCACGGTCAGCATCACCGCCATGGGCAAACTGCGGATGAACTCGCCAGAACCTTCCGGCAAAAAGGCGAGGGGCAAAAAGGCCAGAATCAAAGTGGCAGTACAACCAATCACGGCTACGCCAATCTGTTTGGTGGCCAAAATCGCCGCGTCCTTGCGGCTATAGCCCATGCGCAGAAAACGTTCGATGTTTTCCACAATCACAATGCTGTCGTCCACCAACAAGCCGAGAGATACCACCAAGCCAACGATACTCAACTGATTGAGGGTATATCCAAAAAAATTGAGCATAGCCAAACCAATCGACAAAGACAAGGGTATCGAAATCATCACCACCAAAGAAGCGCGCCAACCTAGGGGTACCAGGGTCAATATCACCAAAAATACGGCAATGGCAAAATCGCGTCCCAAGCCACCCAAACGGTGCTCCACATTCACCGCCTGGTCAAAACCCGTATCCAGTTTCATGTCGGCGGGTAATTCTTTGGCAAATTCAGCAACGACGGGTTTGATTTTTTCGTCGGCCTGGATGATGTTTTTGCGGTCTTTCAACTTGGTGATCACCCAAATGGCACGGGTGCCGTTGAAACGGGCGATATGGGCTTCGTCGGCTTCACCGTATTTTACATTGGCAATGTCGCGTAGGTAAACGACCCGCCCTTCGGCAGTGCTTTGCACCACAACGCTGCGCAAATCTTCCAGGTTTTCGAGGCTGCTGGTGGTTTCGATGTTGAATTTTTTGGAACCTACATCTACGCTACCGCCGGGAATGTTGACGTTGTTGGCCTGAATGGCCCCCAATACCTGGTTCAAACCCAGGCGGTTTTGGGCCATTTTTTCCAGATTGACTTCCACTTCTACCTCCCGTTCGGGGTAGGCCTGGATTTCAACTTCCTTGAGGTCGCGGATTTTTTCCAACCGTTTTTTCAACTCCTCCGCTTGCTCCTTCATGGATTCAAAAGGCGCAGTAGGCGAAGTGATGGCGGTTTGTAAAATGGCCACATCAGAAGAAGAAGCCCGGATGATGTCCAGCAACAAAAGGTCATCGGGCAGGCTGCTGCGCAAGCGGTTTACTTCCCGGATGACGTCGTTGTTTTTGGCGTCTACGTCAACTCCGTAGGTGAATTCCAGTTGCAGGCGCAACAAACCATCGTCGCAGTCGGTGTTGATCTTTTTGATGTCCTCCAATTCGGAAAGGGCATCTTCGATAGGATCGGCCAGTAGCTCTTCGATGTCCTCCGGGCTTGCCCCCGGGTATACGGCCAGCACCACAAAGATGGGGGCACCAAAAGGAGGATCTTCACCCCTTGGCATATTGAACAGGGCGCTGAGCCCCAGCAACAGCACCATCACAAAAATGATGATGGTGAACTGGTAATTTTTGACGGAAAATTCGGCTATTTTCATTTTGAATAGGTTCGGGTCATTTAGGGTTTATTGGATCACTTTGACTTTACTCCCATCTTCCAGGTAGGGCGCCCCTGAAGTAACCACCTGGCTACCCGCAGTTAATCCCGAGGCAATGATGGCTTTGTTTTCAAAAATTTGGCCGATGCTCACTTCGGTGCGTTTGACCGTATTGTCGCTTTGCAGCACGTAAACGAAAGCTTTGGTGCCACTACTTTCAACCAAGGCATCGATGGGCACAATGGGGTGGGCACCATCTTCTTTGGGGTAAATATTCAGGGAGGCAATCAAGCCTACGGCCAGGCGTGGCATGGTGCCCGTGAAGGCAAACTCGGCGTCGAAAGTGCCACTTTGTGGATTGCCTACATCGGCCAACTGGCTGACTTTGGCCGCGAAATTGCGGTTGGGGTAAGCGTCCAGACGAACCTCGGCGCGGTCGCCCAGCTTAAGTCGGGCCCAATCTCGGTCGACGAGGCCACTTTTGACCACCCAATCGGCCTGAGCCGATCCAAGGATGTAAAAAACGGGCGTTCCTGGGCCAACCACTTCGCCCTGGTTCATCAATTTTTTGACCACTTTGCCGCTGATCGGCGAGCGGATTTCGGAATAACTCTGGTTGTAGCGGGCGATTTGCAGGTTTTGCTCCGCAACGCTCAAACCCGTGGTGGCATCCTGTACCTGTTCGAGAGTGGCTACACTATCGGCATAGAGGTTTTTGGCGCGAGTAAGGTCGCGTTTGGACTTGCCAACCGCTTCATTGGCTTGTTGTACCTGGGCGTTGATTTCGGTGAGGTTGAGGGTCGCCAACAACTGACCCTGGCGTACAAAAGCGCCTTCCTCCACCAAAATGCGGGCAATGATGCCCCCAGTTTTGAACGCAGGCCGCGCCTCATTGGACGCAGAAACGATCCCCGAAACCTGTACGGGTACTGAGATGACTTCGCTGTTGACATCTACCACTTTTACGGGAATTGAAGTGTCGGGTGCGGGTTTGTTGGTCTCGGCGCTGTGGTCTTTTTTGCCACAAGCTGCCAAAATCAACAAAGAAAGTACTAGGAAAAAATGGTGAATTT
>JAAFHQ010000447.1 GCA_013298445.1 Chitinophagales bacterium
GGCCGACTCCTCGGAGGGTACCGGGTGGATTTTGTAAGCACTTTCCCAGGTTCCATCGCGCCGACAGATGTAACTCACATTGAGCAAAGAGCCATTTTCTACAATGGGCATACTACCGGTGATGATGTTGGTATTGTAGGCCATGGCCATTTCGACAAATTTTTCGAGCATTGGCGCGGTATGTTTGGCCAATTCGCGTACGGCTTTGGCCTCGCCCAGGTGGTTGTAATCCGCCATCAAAGGGGCGTTGAACATGGCCGGAAAAAGGATAAAGTCCGACTTAAAGTCGCTGATGGCGTCTACAAAAAACTCCACCTGCTCTACCAGCGCTTCAAAGTTGTCGAACAAGCGCATTTGCCATTGTACCAAACCCAGGCGGACCACCTGTTTGGGTACGTTGATGAGTTGCACTTGTTGGTTTTCTACGTAATAGATGTTGTTCCACTCTAAGAGGGTCGCAAACTCCTTGGATTCGGTATCACCCGGCAAGTAGTTCTTGAGGATTTTTTTGACGTGAAAACCATTGGACATCTGAAAAGTCAAGGTGGGATCGTAAATGTCCTTCAGTTTGACTTTTTCGATGTATTCCCTAGGTGTGAGGCTATCCGAGAAATTTTTAAAACTTGGAATCCGCCCTCCGGCAATAATGGCCCGCAGATTGAGGTTTTCGCACAGCTCCTTACGCGCATCGTACAAGCGGCGGCCCAAACGCAAACCCCGGTATTCGGGGTGAACAAACATTTCTATACCATACAGCACATCCCCATTGGGGTCGTGAGTAGAAAAGGTATAAGCCCCAGTGATTTCCTCAAAGCTATGGTTGTCTCCGTACTTGCGGTAATTGACGATGATGGACAAAGCTGAGGCTACCACTTTCCCGTCTACCAAAACACATAGCTGTCCTTCGGGGAAAATGCGCAAAAGGGTTTGAATGTCTTTTTCATGCCAATAATCGCCTCCAATGCCAGCATAGGCTTCAATCATGGCATCTTTTTGCATGAAGTAATCTTCATACTGGAGGTTACGCAATTCTATTTTCATACATATGAAATTCGAATACAAAGGTAAGCTAACAAAGCGACAATTTAAACAGGCGCTTTGCTTTGGCCTTTCTGTTTTAATTCCATAAATTCAGCCAATTCTTTTGGACCATTGATTTTGACTATCGATTAATCATTACCTAATCATGAGCAAGAACAAACAAATAACTACGTCAGGTGCTTCGCGGCGTAAGTTTGTCAAAAATGCTGCCTTGGCGATTGGTGGCCTGACCATTGTACCCCGACATGTGCTGGGGCGTGGCTTCATTCCACCTAGTGATAAACTTAATATTGCCGCAATTGGTGCAGGTGGCAAGGGTACTTCCGACATTGCCAATGCCTGGGGCAACGGTGCCAACAACGTAGTGGCATTGTGCGATGTGGATTTTGGTCGGGCAAAAGCCAGTTTGGACAAGTTTCCAACGGCCAAAAAATACGCCGACTTCCGCGTCATGTTGTCAGAAATGAAAAACGACATCGACGCAGTGACCATTTCCACCCCCGACCATACCCACGCAGCAGCTGCGATGGCAGCCATGCAGCTGGGCAAACACGTGTATGTGCAAAAGCCACTGACTCACAACATCAAGGAAGCCCGGATGTTGACGGAAGCGGCCCGCAAATACAAAGTGGTGTCGCAAATGGGTAACCAGGGCGCCTCCAACCCAACTCAAACACAAATGATGGCGTGGTTGGACAAGGGTTTGGTGGGTAAGGTACACACCGTGTACATCTGGACCAACCGCCCCGTGTGGCCACAGGGTATCCCCGTGCCTACCGAAAAGCCTGCCCTGCCCGAAACCATGAGCAAAGAGAACTGGGATCTGTTCATCGGTCCGGCCAATTATGTAGACTACCATCCCTTGTACCACCCCTTCAAGTGGCGTGGCTGGTGGAACTTTGGTACGGGCGCATTGGGTGACATGGGTTGCCACCTGATCGATCCAGCTTTCCGCGTATTGGGTCTGGGGTATCCAACTGAAGTAGAATGTAGTGTAGGCCAGGTTTTCCTCAAAGACTGGACGCCCGAATACATTCCTGAAGGTTGCCCACCTTCCTCGCATGTGCAAATCAAATTCCCGGCAACCAAGCGCAATGCTTCGCCCGTGACCATGATCTGGACCGATGGTGGGATTCGTGCATTCCACCCGGATTTGATTCCAGCTGGCGACCCAATTGGCGACAACGATAGCTCCAACGGGGTAATTATGGTGGGTACCAAAGGGGTAATGACTTGTGGAACCTACGGTCTGGTGCCCAAAGTATACCTCAAAAATGGCACCAAACTGGAAATGCCACCCGTTACCCCTCCTCCAGCAGGCACACCTAGTATACCTGAATACGGCCACCAACGCTCCTGGACGGAAGCTTGTAAGGCAGGCTTTGCGAGCAAGGAACACCAGGCTTTGACTTCCTCCTTCGACTACTCTGGGCCGCTAACCGAAACGGTACTGATGGGTAATCTGGCCATCCGCAGCTACAACCTGCGCAAACAGGCTGCCAATAACAGCATGACCTTCTACGGCCGTCAAAAACTGTTGTGGGATGGACCTTCCATGAAAATCACCAACTTTGAAGATGCCAACCAATTCGTTGGTCGGGAGTATCGTAGTGGTTGGTCAATTGTATAATGTATTAAAGTGAAAAGTGAAAAGTGAAAAACTAAAAGTGAAAAACATTGGTTTACACTTGAGCATTCCGCTTCGTTTTTCATTTTTCATTTTTCATTTTTCACTTTTCATTTTTCACTTGCTTATGCGCATGTCCGGTTTTAGTGGGCGAAGAAACAACCGCCCCGAAGAAAACGATCTTGGTTTTGGTAACAAACTGACCACTCCCGGCGACCGCCTGCTGAATCAGGATGGGAGCTTCAACGTTGTGCGCAAGGGACTTTGGACCTGGAATCCCTACCAAAGTCTGGTGGAAATGTCCTGGGGCAAGTTCATCCTTCTGGTATTGCTCTTTTACATTTTAGCCAATTTTGTTTTTGCTGGACTTTTTTATTGGATTGGGCCTACGGAATTCAATGGGTTGGCAGAAGAATCAGAAATGGTCAAGTTTGCCGATTTGTATTTTTTTAGTGCTCAAACCCTGACCACCGTTGGGTATGGACACATTAGTCCTCACGGATTTTGGGCCAGCGCCCTGGCTTCCCTGGAAGCATTGATGGGTTTGATGACTTTTGCACTGGCCACGGGTTTATTGTTCGCACGGTTTTCTCGTCCTAAGGGCCGGATGTTATTCAGCAAAAAAGCCGTGATTAGCCCTTTTCGGGAAGGATTTGCTTTCATGTTTCGCATCGCCAACCTGCGCAACAACAGCATCATCAACCTTGAAGCCAAAGTTACCATGGCCTGGTTGGAAGAGCACAATGGGCATTTTACCCGCAAATTTTTGGCGCTTCCACTAGATCGGGACAAAGTGAATTTGTTTCCATTGAACTGGACTATTGTGCATCCAATTGACGAATCTAGCCCTTTGTATGGAAAGATGGGGCCGGCGCTGGAAAAAATGCAGCCCGAGTTCGTCATCCTCATCAGCGGTTTTGATGAAACTTTTTCCCAAAATGTACACAGCAAAACCTCTTATGTGTACGCTGATCTGGTGTGTAATGGGAAGTTCAGACCCATGTACCACGAAGAAGATGGGCATACGGTATTGCAATTGGATTTGATCGATGAGATTGAAGTGCTGCCAGTGCCAAAAGAAGTGGCCTGAGTTAGAGTAGCCATTGATTACCTGTATAAATTTAAAGAAAAATCAAATCTCGCATGAGCCAGATTATCTATTCCCCACATCCCATTCCGGCAAGTTCTTTGCCCAAAATATTTCTTTCCGGCTCCATCGATAATGGGCAAGCAGTTGACTGGCAAACCCGTTTATGCGAAGCTTGTGCTGATCTGGACCTTATTTTTTTGAATCCCCGCCGCCCGGACTGGGACAGCACTTGGGAGCCAGTCAAGTCCAATCCACTTTTCCACGAACAAGTAAGCTGGGAACTAGACGGCCTGGAACTGGCCGATTTGATTGTGGTGTACATCACCGAAGCCTCCAAAGCACCAATTACCTTGCTGGAATTGGGTCTTCATGCCCGCCAGGACAATCTGGTTGTATGTTGCGAAGAAGGTTTCTGGCGCAAAGGGAATGTGGATATAGTTTGTGAACGATATGGGATAGCGCAAGTTGATACTTTTGATGACTTGCTGACTTTCCTTAAAAGTAGTTTATCAAATTAGACAGCACGATTTTACTGCCCCTGAAAATAATCCGTCAACTCCCGCTGAAAACGCTCAATCATCCCTGATTCCTGCACACTGGTTCCTTCACTTGCCTCAGCCACGGCCTGGAGGACCTCAATCGCAAAACTGTATTCAGGTGAAGGCCCAAAGTCTTTACAAGTTTGTAGGGCTTTGGCAAAAGCCTCGTCTACACTATTGGCTTTGCGGTTTTCGTAGTCAAATGACCACTTGATTTCACTGGACCAGGGGTGGCTCCGCAGTACTTCTCCTAATTTGCCGATTTCGGCTTCATCGATCAGGCCATCTACTTTTGCGAGGGCGTAAATGAGTTCGCCGAGGGCGTCGTAGAGTTGGGTTTGGGTTGTTTCCATTGGGTTATTTTTTTGGCAAGATCGGGAAAAAAACAGAGAAGTTCCAAATATGGGTCACTCCGAATTTTGAACACCTAACCGCGGCAGCGGTTGAATTTTGAATAGCCGCGGTCGTCCGCGGATTTAGCGATTTTGCGCCGTTTCGCAACCGCGGCAGCGGTTGAACCAATCGGGGCGAAGTTCAACCGCTGCCGCGGTTGTGATACATTCCGCTGGCCATATTACCGCGGACGACCGCGGCTATTCAAAATTAAATCACTCCGTGATTCTGATGCTTTCTTGAAATTAAAATTCGGGATGACAACTCTTAGAAACCTACTCCTCATGCAACGCCGTAGCCGGCTGTATCCGCGCCGCCTGAATACTCGGGTACAGTGCACAAAGCGTTACCAACAAGTAAATCGTCAGTGTAGCAAACAGCATGCCTACCACATAAACACTGGCCTCCAGGTCAAATACATTGAGCAAGGGAAATTGAACGGCCAAAATCAAACCCACCAGCACAGCCAGGGTAGCAATCACCCACATTTCTCCAACGAAGTGAAGGGTAATGGCGGGTGCAGGAGCCCCCAAGGCACGACGCAAACCAATTTCATCCTTGCGCTTGGCGATGTTGAGGGTGAGGACCCCAAAAAGCCCCAGGGCCACATTGAGCAAAAAGAACCCACACACGATGCTGAAAATCAGGGAAGGGATCGAGGTTTGTGCGTTCATGGACTTGCGTAGCGTTTTGAGGTAGGACAATTCAAA
>JAAFHQ010000448.1 GCA_013298445.1 Chitinophagales bacterium
GTGGAACCAGCTGCACGAGTGCAAAAACGTGTTTGTAACGGATGGCGCTTGTATGACTACGAACTCTCTACGCAGAACCCTTCTTTGACCTTTATGGCGATTACGGCAAGGGCGGCGAATAACGCGGTGGAGGAATTGAAAAAGCGGAATTTGTAAAAAGGCTTGCCGCCCTGCCTCCAACATTGGCTAATAGGGCTGAGACTAGGAGGCAGGGACAGCAAGCTCCAACTTGATACTACTCGCTCATTTTAACACTAAAGCCAAGCTCTAAAGCAAAATACCAAATGCCTTTGCCCGCATTGGGCAGCGCATGGATCAGCTGCGGTTTGGCATATATAGAAAAGGGGATTTCCTTTTTGACACTAAGGTCTTTACCAAAAGTTGCAAAATAATTGCTGATGAAATAATGATAGCCTGCGCCAATTTGCTCGATTTCGCCACTTGGATCAAAATCATATACTCGCGGCACCCAAGTGTGCATATAGCCTGCGCCAATGCCCAAGGCAGTATAATTTCCCTTGGCATTTTGCCGGATATAGCTGAGTTCGGGTAGCACAAAAAGCCCGGTTTGATAATTCTGATGGTAATAAAAACCCAGTTGTGGGCTCAGATCAATCCTTTTGTCCAGCAATTTTTCCTGGCCATTGCGCAGCGTTTTGTGTTTCTCCCATTCGTACAAAGGAAAGCTGAGGCCCACTTTTAAGCCAGGGTGGGTAATTGTTTCACCAAAATAGGCCAGAGAGATGGCACTTTGTGCCCCAAGTACGCCAGTGCTGGCCAAAAATACGATTACAAGCAGCACTCTCATTGGATGAAGGATTTAAGGGTTTGATTGAATTCAGCAGCCTGGTGCAAAAAAGAATCATGACCAGCTTCATCGATGATTTTGATCTGCTTTTTAGCCGAAGTGATTTTTTCAAAGGCGTGGTTCAGTTCCTCTGGCACACAGATGTCATCGTAGCGGCCAGTTAGGAGCAAAACTGCCTGCTGGTCAATTTGCGCCAAACGATTGATCAGCATATACTTCTCTTCTTCTTCTAAAATGAGGCTCCCAATTCCCTTGCCTTCAAAATCCTGGCGGAGGTAAGCCGGAATGGGATTATAAGGAGAAAAAAAGATGGCTTT
The DNA here is from genome assembly GCA_013298445.1 of Chitinophagales bacterium. Classification (GTDB taxonomy): domain Bacteria; phylum Bacteroidota; class Bacteroidia; order Chitinophagales; family Saprospiraceae; genus Haliscomenobacter. The sequence continues at coordinate 1,126 of JAAFHQ010000448.1, forward strand.
TAAATAATCCCGAACCTTCACACTTTTTTCTGCATAATTGGGGTAAACCAGTTCTTCAACATATTCATTCCATTGCTGCATCAGTTGATAAGGAGCATCTCCGGGTATTTTTTCGATTACGGGCGTCTTTTCCAACCACTTTAACACCTCGTTCCAGCGCTCGACTTTGCGGTTGCGGCTGATCTCCAATTTTGCGGTATTGAAAAGGAAGGCTCGGCGGAATTGCCAGCGCAGGTCGGCAGTACTGACATCGGTGGTCACTGGCGCATTCAAAGCAATGTATTTTTGAGGGATTCCAGATTGCCCATATTCAATCATGTACCGCAAGGTCAAGGCACCTCCAAAACTGTGGCCCATCATGATGATTTCAGCACCGTAGGCCTTTTTTAAAAACGCAGCGACCTTGTGCAGGTCTTCGATGTAGGTCTGCAGGATATTCTGACCGAAGTCAAAATTTCCCTGGCGGTTTCCTGTGCCCCTTTGTTCGTAATAGGCAATGGCGTAGTCCTTTTCAAGGGTGTTTTTCCATTCAGGATAATCTACCGTAGCAAAATCCAGCGTATTGCCGGCCGGGCCACCTTGAACGTAGAGGATGATTTTTTTGCTGGCCGTATTGCCCCTCAGTATTACCGGAATGAGGTAATCCCCATTTTTTACATGGAAGAAGGTTTTTGAAGCAGTATCCACTTCAAATGTTTCTTTGGAGCAAGCACAAGTAAGTAGAGCGAGGATGCTCAGCACTATGAATTTCTGCATTGGCTGATGATTTGATGAAAGCCGAAGCCACCCACAGCCCGAAGGCCATGGGTACTCCGCAAAAGCGTTCCAAACGCGACTATTCATGGGTTAACCTAAAACTGATGTCAAGCACTTTTTTTCCTTTTACCGGGATGCCAAAATTGGATGCCGGAGTCCAGCAAGGCATGGCATAAACCAGGTTGATCGCCGCCTCATCGCAGCCAAAACCAAGCCCTTTAATCAGTCGGGCTTTGGTCACCTCGCCTTTTTCAGATACATAGACCAGCACACTGACGGTCCCTTCAATGCCATTTTCCCGGGCCAATTGCGGGTAAATGGACTTGCCTTTTACATAATTGTCCCAATCATCAAAGTGCGGTGGATGTTGACCTGCTGCCAAATCAACTTTTAGAGAATCCACGGTACATTTCCTTGGGCAATGCCGATCGTTGCAGCTTTTAGCGTACGATTCAGGTACCAGTGGAATAAAATTTTGCCCTTTGCTAAGGGGATAAAAGAGTGAAAAGGTAAATGACAATAGCAAAAAACATTTTCTCATAACATGTCGGGTTTTGGTGAAAAATTGCGGGTACAAAGGTGAAGGCTGGGCTATTGACAATCTTGCATTTTTCGGACAACTTGCAGGATCTTTTGGTCAAGGAACAGGATTTGCTGGACATTGCCAGGATTTTTCGGACTTTCTGCAATTTTTAGCCAGCCAATTAGGCGGAATATCTTGTCTTCTACGTTGTACTAAGACCCATTTTACTTAGCCATGAAACAAGCCAAAACACACCTGACGCCTCTATTTCGAACATCCATTCTGTCCCTATTATGGTTGCTGAATGTTGTGCTGCCTTTACCAAACCAAGGCTTTGCCCAAGTTCCCATCGAGTCCATTTCCATTCAGCAGGGCCTTTCCCAGGGCATGATTTATGACATTCTACAGGACCGCGAGGGTTTCCTCTGGTTTGCGACCAAGGACGGGCTCAACCGCTTCGATGGCTATAGCCTCAAAGTATTCAACAACGAGGCCTACAATCCTCATTCCCTTTCTGGCAACAGCATCCTGAAATTATTTGAAGACCACCAGGGCCGGATTTGGGCGGTAACCGACAACGAAGGTTTGAATGTTTACGATAAAAAATCGGGGCGTTTTCAGCGGATTCAACATGATCCCAAAGACCCCAGTAGTTTATCCAGCAATCAGATCCGCTGCATTGCTGAAGATGCGGTGGGCAACATTCTGGCTGCAGCCGATGGCGCCGATCTGAACATAATCAGGCTCGCTGGTGATTCTTTTGAAAAAAACACGGCACCCAAAATCCAGCAAATAACCTTGCCCAAACACCTGAATGTGACCGGTATGGCCAAAGACAGCAAGAGCAGGGTTTGGATGGGGGGTGACGACCATTGCATCTACCAGTTTGATGTCAAAACCTTTCAATTGCGCAAAGCCATTGAGGGCTATTCATTCGAGGTAGCTTACGCCAATTCCGATGGTAGCTTGTGGGCCAGCGACCAAAACCATTCCCCTTTTCATTGGGATGGGAAACGTGCGGCACCACTTTTTGAGCACTTGAGCCAGGTTTTTGACCTGCAAGTTGCCCCCGATGGCAAGCTGTGGTTGATCAAAGGCAGCAGTTTATATGGTCTGGATGTGCAAGAATGGAAACCCGGCAAACCGCTAAAATGGAGCACAGCGCCTTTTTTTGCCCAAATGAAAGCACCTTTAAATGCGTTAGTCAATGCGCAAAAAGAAGACCAGTTTCAAGCCAAATTACTTGCCCTGGATTTAAGCGCACCTTTAACTTCCCTGGCCATCGACCGCTCCGGCATGGTCTTAGCGGGTACTCATGACTATGGCGTCTACAAATTCAATCCTTACCAGCAAAAATTTCAACACTACGCCGAAGGCATCAGCATTCGCAGAATCATTCCGGCACCCGACGGCTCTATTTACCTGGATTCTTACCGCAAGCTTTGGTACCATTTGCAAGGCAATTCCCTAAAATCGGATGGATTGGGTACGATTTCCTCACAAGTCAGCAATTTTTTGATCAGTCGTTCTGCTGAACATTGGGCCTTGACCACCAAGGGGCTCCTTCGTTTTCGGCCGGGCGGCACCACTACCCATATCCCCATCCCCGCCGCCGCTTTTGGGGAAAGGCAACCGATGTTGGAAGACCACCACGGCAATATCTGGCTGGCTGGATTAAAAGGTGCACTGACGAGGGTCGATCCCCGAAGCAATCAGGTGAATAGCTACAATTTTGCGGACCCCGCCAAACCCATGCAGCATCACGCCCTGTCAATTTCCTTGTACGAAAGTGGCGACGGCATGATCTGGATCGGAACCATGGAGGGTTTTGTCAGAGCTGATTTTTCCAGGGGCAAACCTCATTTCCGTTGGTACAGAAACCTACCCAATCAGCCCAATTCGCTCAGTTACAATTATGTGACGGGCTTTCTGGACGACCCCATTGCTCCCCAGCGTTACCTTTGGATTTGTACAAGGGTGGGTTTAAATCGTTTGGACAAAAAGACCGGGGATTTCTTGCACCTGGGTACGGAGGATGGTTTGCCCAATAATGTCATTTATGGCCTGCTTGCCGATGAACGGGGAAATTTGTGGGGGAGCACCAACCGGGGCATTTTTTGCCTGAGCCAGGCGCCCTCATCCCATAACCCCTCCCCAAAACCCCGGTACACCATTCGGAATTTCAACGTGACCGATGGCCTGCAAAATCATGAATTCAATACTGGCGCCTTGGCCAAATTGCCCAATGGCCAGCTGGCTTTCGGAGGCGTAAACGGATTCAATGTTTTTGACCCTGTGGTAATGTTGGAACAGGACTACCAACCCCGAACTTTCATCACCAACATTGCAGTCAACAATCGCCCGCTTACAGTTGGAGATGACACGGGGATTCTGAACAACAGCATCGAAACCACTCAGCGCATCACCTTGAACCACTTGCAGGATATCCTTAGTCTGGATTTCGCTACACTTGATTACACGGGGTCAATGTTTAACCGGTACCGCTATCAGCTGCTAGGGGCAGATCCTGACTGGATTGAAGCAGGAACCCGCCGCTCGGCAACTTACCTGCATTTGCCTCCCGGAAACTATACCTTTCGGGTACAAGGGAGCAATAGTCGAGGCATCTGGAGCCCCCATGTGGCAACACTCAACATTAAAATACTACCCCCCTGGTGGCGTTCCACCTGGGCTTACCTGGCGTACGTTTTGCTCCTGATCGCAGCGGGCAGGGCTCTATTCCAATTTTACCTCAACCGGGAAAAACTGCGGAACCAACTCGCCTACGAAACCCGCGAAGCAAGCCGCATCAAAGAACTGGATACCGCCAAAACCCGCTTGTACACCAACATCACCCACGAATTCCGCACGCCCCTCACGGTGATCATGGGGATGGCCCAACAAACCCTGGAAAAACCTGACGAAAACCTGGCCTACAACCAAGAGATGATCCTGCGCAATGGGCAACAACTCCTGCAGTTGGTCAAT
>JAAFHQ010000449.1 GCA_013298445.1 Chitinophagales bacterium
TTGCCTCAAAATTGTCATGTATTCCAATGATTTTTCTATAGCTCTTGCTTTATTGCTTTATTTTTTAAAATTTTGGATTCCTGCTTTAATTGTTACACCCAAACATACACTCAAACTATGTCTACAGACCTATCTTCTCTGCAGTACCCGGTTGGCAAATTTGTCAAGCCGGAAACGGTAACGCCTGCCATGATTCAGGAATGGATCGCTTACCTCGAAAAATTCCCGCAGGTATTTCGGCAAACAGCCGAATCTTTAAGTGAAGCACAGTTGGATAGCCCCTATCGGCCCGATGGTTGGACGGGGCGGCAAGTGGTGCACCACGTAGCCGATAGCCACATGAATGCCTTCATTCGCTTCAAATTGTCTTTGACCGAAGATTTTCCAACCATCAAACCTTACATGGAAGACCGTTGGGCGAGCTTGCCAGACGCTAAATTGCCGATTGAGGTGTCTTTGCGGATTCTGGAAGATGTCCATACCCGTTGGGTCTGTGTTTTAAAGGACATCAAAGATTGGGAAAACCAGGGCTATTATCATCCTGAATTTGGAACGGTGAAAAACCCCTTGGGGAAGGTATTGGCGCTGTACCATTGGCATAGTCGGCACCATTTGGGGCATTTGGAGTTGTTGAAATAAAGGACACAAAGCATTTTTAAGCACAAAGGACACAAAGGCAGCACAAAGAACACAAAGTTAGACGTTGACGACGCTTTGATTTTAGGGTTAGACTAGATTTAATCTCTAGATTTATCTTGCGTCAATGTCGCTCTCTTTGTGTCCTCTGTGCTGCCTTTGTGTCCTTTGTGCTTAAAAATGTCGCTTTGGAAGTAAAACACTTTGTGAACTTCTAAGTCCAGGCTTGACCAATGGTCACCTTGATTTCCGGGGTGATTTTGATTTTCATGCGAACAATCAGTGGATCATTCAGCGGGTTTCCGGTACTGCGGTACAAGGAATAAGTACTTTTGATGGTGGTAAAAACTGAGACCATCGCGGCGCTGCCTTTGTTTTCTTTCAGGATTTCATCCAGCCTTTCGGGCGAAAAATCCTCGTGTTTGCCGCGCATTTCTACTTCCAGAGCGGGGCTCAGAGCTACCGTCAAGGAAAAGTTGACCATTTCCAGTCCATACGCCTGCATACGCGGGAAAATGCGCAGCCATTCTTCAATCATTTGGTAGCCGCGTTCTTTGGCGTTTTCGCCCAGGTTACCTGCTTGTTCCATGATGGCATCGGAGGCCTCTTGGAATGCTTTTTTCAGTCGGTCGATCATGATCAATGGTTTAGGGAGGTTTAGGGAGGTTGAAGAAGGTTGAGGCTCCGCAAGCGACGTCAACAATGCCGCTCGCGGAGCCTCAACCTTCCTCAACCTCTCTAAACCTTCTCAACTTTCCTAAAAACTTATTTGTCCGTCCAATTTGGCTTTGCCTTCCATGATATCCAGCATGGAATTTTCAACGGTTACGGTATTGCCATCAATTTTGGCGTTGGCCATTTTGACTTTTTTCACCCGGTTGGGGAGGTTGTAAATGGTGGTGTACTTGGCCGTACCCAGGAACATCTTCATCATCTCCATATCTTCACCACTTGGCTGATTTTCGGCTTTGGGAGTAGGGAGGCGAGTGAGCGATTTTTTGGCCAGTTTAAAGGCAACTCCGGCAGGCGTCAAACCTTCGGTAGGCATTCCACCCATTTCACCAGCACCTTCTTTCATCAAAGTGCCCAGGTTTTTGTAGAAAAACTCGATGTCTTCCATTTTGTCAAAATCGAGGCTCATTTGCATGACCAGCTTTTTCTCGGATTCGCTCATCTTCATGGTCATTTTGGCTTTGTCCCAAAACTTGGCGTCTCCCGTTTGTGCTTTGAGGTCGGCGGGCATGTCCTTGAAGTAGATGGTGGTGTCTTTTTCCATCTTGTCCATACCCAGTTTTTTCTGGGCGTCTGCATCCGCGCCAGCCTGGTTCATCAAGTCTTTGAGCGAACCCAATTGTAGGATTGAACTCATGTCGATGGTGATGGAGTACAATCCTTTGCCACTTTTATTGAGGGTCATTTCTTCAATGACGTTGATGCAACCCGATAATAAAAATGAAACAGAGAGCAGCAATCCAAAGACTACTAGTTTTTTCATGTCAGTTTGTTTTTGGCAATTAAGCTTTAAAATTAAAGTTTTTGCAACAGAAATGTCGATAGTTTAGACTGAGGTCAAAACTATATCGATTTTCAATCGTTTTCTTTTCTTCTAACAAGCTTTTTAAACGCTTCCGCACAGATGAATTCCATTACTACACTAGGTGCCTTAAAGGCCAGCAATTATCGTGCAAAATCGGTAAAAGAAGAACTCCGGGCCAACCTGATTGACAAAATCAAAAAACGGGAAACAGTTTTTGAAGGGGTGATTGGTTTCGAGGACACGGTTTTGCCCGACATCGAACGGGCAGTGCTTTCCCGTCACAATATACTTTTGTTGGGCTTGCGTGGGCAGGCCAAAACCCGGATTGCCCGCCTACTGGTCAATCTCCTGGATGAGTACATTCCCGTAGTTGCCGGAAGTGAACTGAATGACGACCCGCTGAATCCCATCTCGCGTTACGCACTGGATTTGATCGCGGAAATGGGCGACGATACCCCCGTGGAGTGGATGCACCGCAGCGCACGTTATGTGGAAAAACTGGCCACGCCCGATGTAAGTGTGGCCGACCTGATTGGGGATGTGGACCCGATTAAGGCTGCTACCTTGAAAATGGCTTATTCGGATGAGCGGGTGATCCACTTCGGGCTGGTCCCAAGGGCGCACCGCAGCATTTTTGTGATCAACGAATTGCCGGATTTGCAGGCGCGGATTCAGGTCTCCTTGTTCAATATTTTGCAGGAGGGCGACATCCAGATCCGGGGATTTAAACTGCGTTTGCCGTTGGACATCCAGTTCCTATTTACGGCGAACCCTGAAGATTATACCAACCGGGGCAGCATCATTACACCGCTGAAGGACCGGATTGAAAGCCAAATCCTGACCCACTATCCGAAAACCATCGAGATTGCCCGCAGCATCACCCAGCAAGAAGCCCGCCTGACCGCGGAGCAACGCGCCCAGGTGTATGTGCCGGATTTGCTGCAAATTTTGCTGGAACAAATTGCTTTTGAAGCACGGGACAGCGAATTTGTGGATTCAAAAAGTGGGGTTTCGGCACGTTTGACCATCTCGGGTTACGAAAACCTGGTGAGTACTGCCGAACGCCGCCTGTTGATCAACCGCGAAAACAAAACGATCGCCCGCCTCACCGATTTTTGGGGTGTGGTGCCCGCCATTACCGGTAAAGTGGAGTTGGTATACGAAGGAGAACAGGAAGGCCCTTACCTGGTGGCCATCAACCTGCTGGGTAAGTCATTGAAAAAATTGTTCCTCGATCATTTCCCCGACCCGGACAAACTGCGCAAAGGCCGCGACCGCGATCCATACGGCGTGATTCGCGCCTGGTTCAGCGGTGGCAACGCGTTAAACCTGCTCAACGACATGAGCGATAAGGATTACCGGGCTGCGTTGGATGGAGTGGCTGGTCTGCGCAAATTTGTAGAAGCCAACCTCGAGCAGGTGCAAGGCGATGAGCAGTACCTGTACATGGAACTGGTGCTGCACGGCCTGGCCGAATTCCAGGTGATCAGCAAGGATATGTTGGAAGCGAAACTGTCGTTCCGGGATACCCTGGCGGATATGTTGGGTTCGGATGATTTGTTTGATGAGGATGATGAATAGGAGGGGGATTTTTTTGCCACAAAGTCACGAAGACACAAAGTGCTGTTAATCAACAAATTTTTGCTTGGTGCCTTTGAGCCTTTGTGGCAAAAAAATAAAAATGTCCAGTAGTATGATTAAAAATACAATGTTGTAATAGAAATAAAACATCCTTTCAAAAATCTTATAGCTTTAAATTCTTCTCTCATTGCAGCCAAGTTGCTCTGCTTCCCGTATTTGCATCAGACCTGAAAATTACCTGTTAATCGAGCATACTGCGTATCTATTTGATGCTACAATTTCCAACAGAATAATGTAAATTTGCTATACCCCGCGCGGGGTATAGAGCCTCGCTAGAGAAAAACAAACCATTGATCATAATCATAGCAGATAAAATTTAATTCATTCATTCTCATTTCCAGCCAATAGTACAGGATTAGAACGTCTGGCACCTTGCCAAACAGATACGAATTTGTATTACCTCAATTTTATCATCCATTAATTTTTACTTCACACATGAATGCATTAATGTCCCCCCAACAAAGAACGCCCTATGCTTTGTACATTCATTTGAATGAGTATGAAAACATCTGGGGCAATGATTCCCATACATTTATGCGGGCCTTGTATTGCGCTGAGCTCTTGTTGCAGCAAAACGCCCGGATGAATGAATCGGACCCCCGACCTTACCTTGACAAAGAAAAAAAGCGCGCGATTTTTAAAGAAACCCTGCGCGCCTTTGTGCAGGATACCACCTGTCTGCGCAAGTTGATGCATTGGCCAGCCCTGAGCGACGCAGAAAAACAAGACATTGAGTCGAAAATGGCCATGCTGCGGGCAGAAAACAAGTACGGCCAGGAAGATACCTTGTTTGCCAGTGTCCATTTGATCGCGGAAAGTTGGTTTACCGTGGTTCATGACATCCTCAAAAAATGCTACGATCAACCGAGCTCCCGGCAGACTGCCGATTTTTTGAAGCTGGTTGCCCGGATCATCGAGTCGCAGCAGCAGTTTGTACAGATCCTGGAGTACATGTCACACCGCGATTACCATCGCCTGCGCGTCAATTTGAGGGATGCCAGTGGGGCACAATCACGGCGCATCCACGAGGTGCCAGCCCTGGCCAGAAAGGTGTTCGAGGGCTTTTGGGCACATCTCAAAAAAATCGGCGTACCGCCCCTGATGGTTTTAGACAACCAGCATGAACATGTCGGTCTGTATCGTTTGCTCTCCGCTTTTCAAGACCTTACGCGCAGCTTCCAGGCCTTCTTGTTTAACCATTATTTGATGGTGGGCAAAATACTGGGTGCCTCCAGTCTTGGCTCCCTTGGCGCCCAGGTAAACGGACTGGTTGGGCATGCCGCAAATTCTATTTTTCCTGAATTGGATCAGTTGTTTTTTGACTACACCCAAATCACCAATTTCCGGTACGGCCATATGAGCGGCAATGTCGTGATGGAAAAGGAATTGCAGTGGCAGGTGGCCGATTACCGCCCTTACGAAGCAAGCCACGAGCTGGACGCAGCGCGGGTGAAGGAGGTGATCGCTCAATACTTTAGGTGCATTGAAACGCAGGACATTCGTGGCTGGGTGCAACTGTTTCATCCCGAGGAAGGGCAAATGTGCGATGCGCCGGGCAGCAGGCCTTTTAAGGG
>JAAFHQ010000045.1:0-14674 GCA_013298445.1 Chitinophagales bacterium
CCGATCTAGCCAGCTCAAAAACTACCTCAGTCCTATTTTGGCGCATAACCCGCAGCTTCAAAAAGATTTTTACTTGCTTTTTGATCAAATGCTCGAAGTGTACGCAGCGCAGCAAGAACAGCAAGAGCTTTTATTCCATACCAATGCAGCAGCGCAGCAGCAAACTATTTTTAACCGGTCTTCCCAAAAAATCATCCGCCAATGGCAAGGATTTTCTCGAAAAATCCAATTCCTGATTGTGCTGGGCCTGGTCACTTCAATCGTTGCACCAATTTCCCTGGTTGCTTATTTTAAACAACTCCGCCTCAACCATTTAAAGGAACGTAAAATCCTTGCTGACCCTATTTTTAGAGAACCAACTGCAAGTTCTTCGACGCCCAATGCGATTAAACCACCCCTTTCGAAAAATAATCCCTCCACAGCAAAACCTGACCGGGCACCAACCACTGCGCCTAAAACAGCACAGGATAGTTCAAGTTTCCACGAAAACGCCCCCATCTATTTTGAATCCAGCAAAGCGGGTGGCTTGTCTTTCAGTACCCAACACGCCTACTTCTCCCCGCTTAAAGGAAAGATTTTGCTGCTCTTTACCCTTTGTCTTGTTTTTATTGGCTTGTGGCTGCAATACAAAAACCGCAAATTTGGCTTGCTCCCTGAACTCGACCCCGATTTGCCGCATGAATGGACGATCAGAATTCCGTTTTTGCACCACGTCCATATGGGAGAAGCTTTCAATCTGGCCGTAGCGGATTTGCGCAAGCGCCAGGCCACCGAAAATCTTCGACTCAACCTCAAAGAAACCGTCAAGGCAACGGCTGAACAAGCCGGAATGATTGATTTCAAATACAGCTCCCTCAATCAAAGCAAAGACTACCTCGTCTTGCTGGATTTGGGTTCGACCCGCAATCAAAGAAGCAAATTATACGGGCTCATCATCAGCGCACTGGAAGAACAGGAAGTGCCCCTTAGCTTGTTTTATTACCGCAATGACCCATCACGTTGTTGGAATGAGCAGTACCCTGAGGGCATCAGTTTGCAGCATTTGCAACACAAATACAGTACCCATCGACTCATCCTCTGGGGTGATGCAGCAACACTCATGGAGTCAAAAGGCCAAGCGATGGCCATTTTTGACCATTGGCGGCATAAAATAATGGTAAGCCCCAAAGCCGCTAAGCTCTGGGGGCAAAATGAGGCCCAACAGGCCAAAAAATTCAGAATTGTTCCAGCCACGCCCAAAGGTTTGGCGGCACTGGTGGAAACCCTGGAAGCCATCGAGCCCAAAAACTACCTGCTTTGGAAAGAGGTTCCTGAAAAAAACACCGATTCACTGGCCATTCCAAATGGGCTTGCTGCCAGGGATTTAATGGCAATTCTGGAAAAAGAATACCTCACTCCTACCCCACAAGGACAGGATGATACTTTGTTGAAGTGGTTGGCAGCCTGCGCCATGCCGCCCGTGCTTTTTTGGGATTGGGTGCAATATGCAGGTCAAATCATCGCACAAAACCAAAACCAGCAAATCCTGACCCTGGACAATTTGTACCAAATTAGCAAAATTGAATGGTTCAAAGAGGGGCAAATTCCTGAATCAGCCCGCTTGGTTTTGCTGAATTGGTTGGAGGAAGAGCATCCCTATTTGGCCATCAAACTGCGGCATGAATGGCTCAAAGTGATGACACTAGAGACCAATCTTCCGCCCATCAATAGCCTGGCCTGGCAGGGGCATCGGATACAGGTGATTCTGAATCAGTTGCTGCAAAAAGGGCAACTCAGCGAACACCAAAAACTGGAAGCTGAGCTCAATCGCTTGTTGCACACGGATGCGCATCAAGACGCTTTGCTGATTCAATATTTGCGGCAGAAAAAATCGGGTATTGACCAAATTCTATCGGATCGTTTCCGCAAATTCATCCAAAGAAGGCAAGGAATCAGCTGGAAATGGCGGCACTGGACCTGGCAATTGGCGGGTACAGCTGCTGGTTTTTTGCTATTGCTTTTTAGTCATTATACGGAACCTGTTCAGGTATTTAAGTTCAAAGACTACATCACAGACCTTACCTTTTATAAAGACAACCGTACTTTTGCTGTTTTTGCTGGTGATGGCTCCGTTTCTTTGTGTAATACTAACAATAGCAAGTGGATTAGTGGTGTCCGTGAAGGTTTCGACAACGTAGTAGAATCGGCATTTTCAGAAGATGGGCCAACGTTAATGGCTAGGACTGCCCAAGGTTCGGAATTAGTCTGGAGTGTAGTTACAGACTGGAAAACCGTAAATCAACCTTTTGACACCTCATTTATGGAGCCGTGGATAGAACATGTTGAAAATATCGGTCTCATTTCAGCTGTAAAATACGTTGTTTTTGGTGAAAGAATCGTTGGGTATTACGATGGCCGTTGTGATTTAGAAGCTTATCATACGCATCTGAACCGTTTTAACCATAATGACGCCATCAGAGACATAGATGCCTTGCGTGAGCAGGAACTGGTTCTAACTTGTAGCAACGACAACACCGCCAAACTTTGGTCCTTTGAAGGAAAACTCATCGCCACCTTATCTGGCCATCAGGATTATGTCTACACTTGTTGCTTTTCACCAGATGGGAAAAAAATTGCCACCGCAGGTCGAGATGAAACTGCCATCCTCTGGAACCTTCAAGGAAAAAGGTTGCGCACCTTTAAAGGCCACCACGGTGACATCAACGACATCGTCTTTACCCGCGACTCCAAAGCCATCATCACTGCCAGTAGCGACAATACTGCTAAAATGTGGGCATTGGATGGCCACCTGATCCGCACCTTTTATGGCCACAAGGACAAAATCACCACCCTTAGTGTTTCTCCAGATGGCACCAAATTGCTGACGGGGAGCAATGACCAAACGGTGAGGTTGTGGAAGTTGAAATGAAGTGAAGTGAAGTGAAGTGAAGATGGCTTCTATACCTCTATCACGCTCAGAATAGAATAGTTGAGGGTAACCATTCCGCTCCAGTTAATTCCGTTCGGAACAACTGGAGCGGAATAGTATTCCCGTTTAATAGCCGCCACGATTACCGCCACCACCGTAGCCACCACCGCCACCGCGATTACCGCCACCACCGTAGCCGCCTCCACCACGATTGCCGCCTCCACCACCGTAGCCACCGCCACCGCGATTACCGCCGCCACCACCGTAGCCGCCGCCGCCGCGATTACCGCCACCGCCGCCACCACGATTTTCGCGGTCTTCAGCTTTTTTAGCTACAATTGTACGACCGTCTAAATCACTATTGTCTAGGCCCTCAATGGCATTGAGCGCTTCGTCGTCATTTGGCATTTCTACAAAGCCAAATCCTTTTGAACGCCCTGTTGATTGGTCCATAATGATTTTTGCAGAATCAACCGTTCCGTATTGCTCGAACGCTTCCCGTAAATCGTCGTCTTGCGTGTCGAAGCTTAATTTTGCAACAAAAATATTCATGATTAAAGATTTAAAAGTTAACAACTCAAACAAGAGTTGTGAAGAAAATTTGTACTAAGTGCCCTAAAGTCGTGCGTTAAATAGGGGTTAAAGCCATGCATTTTTCTGAATTCAGCTTCAACTCGATGTCTATTTCGCACGAAGGTAACGCTATTTTTATAATGCAATTGCTGGCGGTCAGGAAACGACAAGAGCGGCACCCAACTGTAGTTGAATGCCGCTCTTGTACACTGTATCCAAATTGGCTTACACCATCTCGCGAGAATACTTCTTTCTCCCGCCTGGCTTTTTGCCCGCATAACTATCTCCCTTTGGGGAGCCGTATTCTTTTTTTCTTGGTGGGCCCGATTTGTAGCCACCACCGCCGTTGTTGTTGTTTCCTCTTGGGCCATTGTAACCACCACCATTGCCACTGCGGAACTCACGTTGTTCGCCACCTTCTCTAGCTGGGCGTCTTTCACGTTCAGCGTTCAAGTTGGGAATTTCTACCGCGTTGACGTCAGGCATAGCCAGTTTCACCAGGGCCATGGCCAATTGGCGACTGTCCAAACCATTGGCTTTGCAGAAATCGCGGGCCATGATTTCGTAAGACTCCAGATCACCTTCGGCAATCGTAGCCGTCACTTTTTCCCACAATTTGGCCTGCTGTTGTTTAGCCAAATCTTGTACAGTAGGTACATTGCGGCGTTCGATGCGCACCTTGCTGAAATCTTCGATGTCGCGCAGGCGGTAACGATCGTTGCGGCCAGTCACGAAACTGAAAGATTTACCCAATTTTCCGGCACGACCCGTACGGCCAATGCGGTGTACATAGTATTCAGCATCGTAAGGCAGGTCGTAGTTGAACACCCCATCTACTGCGCTCACGTCAATGCCCCGGGCAGCCACGTCGGTAGCAACCAGTACATTTACGGAACCAGCACGGAAAGCAGTCAATACCGCATTGCGTTGGTTTTGGTTCAAGTCGCCGTGGATCGCCTTGGCACTGATGCCTAGTACATTGAGCCCTTCGGTCAGGTCATCAACCGTTTTTTTCATGTTGGCGAAAACGATCACGCGCTGCAAATCGTAGTATTCGATCAAACGTGCAATCACAGGTTCTTTCGCCTGAACAGGAATATCGTAGTAAATTTGGTCAATCGAGGCGTTGGTCAGTTCTTCCTTCACCACTTTGATGTGCACCGGGCTGTTTTGGAAACGGCGCGCGATGTCCATGATTGGTTTTGGCATGGTCGCTGAAAACAACACCGTTTGGCGGCTTACCGGCATTTGAGCCAGGATGCTTTCGATGTCTTCGCGGAAGCCCATGTTCAACATTTCATCAGCTTCGTCCAGCACTACCATTTCGATGGTTTCCAAGCGCAAAGTCTTGCGCTTCAAGTGATCCATCACCCGACCGGGTGTACCAACGACAACTTGTGGGCCACTTTTCAGCTCTTTCAATTGGCGTTGGATCGAATCACCACCATATATAGTGGAGATGAACAAACCTTTTTTGTATTTGGCCAATTTGCGCAGCTCCTCAGCTACTTGTACCGCCAATTCGCGGGTAGGGCACAATACGATTGCGGCTACCTCACGAGAACTACAATCGATGGATTCCAAAAGAGGAATACCAAAGGCTGCGGTTTTACCCGTACCCGTTTGGGCCTGACCGATCAGGTCTTTCCCATTGAGCAAATGAGGAATGGCTTCAGATTGGATAGGCGTTGCCGTAGCAAAGCCCATGTCATTGATCGCGCTTTGCACTTCCTGGCTCAGTGCCAGTTCAGAAAAATTCAATTGTTTCATTAAGTTGTGTTACTGTCTGGGGGCGCACTATCCGTGATTCTCTAAGTTGTCGCGCGACCCATTGACATATTATGCCTGTTGAATTTGCAGGCTATTGGTAGGCTAATTGTACAGGAGACAAAAAGTTACACTAAGCCCTAAAGGCGGCGCAAAAGTACAATTGTTTTTTTGTGTTGTCAAAGTTTTTTTTAAAAATTCTTTTAGCCGGTCTTTTTAAACCAGCTGAAACCCCCACAAATTAAAGGTTTCGCTTAGTCTTTTTGGGAGAAAAATAAAAAATGAGGGAGCTTAATTTGGCTCAGCATGCTATTCCCAAGGCTAACTCCAGGGGCTTCTAACATCCCTTTTTTTCGATTGTACAAAAATGCGGAGGCGGACCCACCTAGGGCGATGATGTCACTTTTTATGCCTAATTCTTTTAAGTGTGCAGCGGCAAATTCAATATTACCTTTATTGAAGGTCATGATTACTACCAGATTGTCAGTCGTGTTTCCGGGAGTACGTGCTGTGCCTATAAGCATAAATCGATCGGGTACATTCGGTCGGAAGATGTTGGCAGGATGTTCATCGTAGGCGTAAGTCACCAGGCCATTGCCATACTGATCCTGAGTCAAAGGAGTGCCGGTTTTAGGGTCATAATTTTGAATGGATGCAGTGGAATCAGTCCACACCAAAGCTTTGAGTTGCACCTCTTTAAAGATGGGGAGCCTGGGGTTCTCACAAGGGCCACTTGGGCTACTGCCAGCCGTTAGGATTGTTCCGTCTTTCTTTATTGGAAATGCCATTTGGGTAATTGGATCAAAACTTTCAAAAAAACCACCATTCACCATTCCTATGAAGTTCTGTTTCTCCTTGCTCTTTATTTTTTTAATGGCTTCATCCACAGAAAAAGAGGAAAAAAACGGGCTATCTGATAAGCCTTTGAGTCCAATGTATTTTCCTGGGCCAGGTTTGGCGCTTTTATCAATTTCAATGAATTGAGATACAGTGTTTTGTTTCAGGTCAATGACCTGGCAATGCACTACATAACGTTCATTACCTTTGTTCACTTTCTTCCCATACAACGCTACACCAGGCAAAGAATCAATTTTTGAATACTCGAATTCCTGAAAACGGAGCTGGCAATGAACGGTGATTGTCACAAGAAAGGAGACAAACAAGAGTATAGCCTTTTGCATAACTGGTTGAATTTATTATGAATTACTTATGTTCAAATTTCCAATAAATTTATTGTTGCGCAAATAAAAACATTACTATTTTTTCTATCCCAAAAACGAAGGGTAAAGCAAATTTTAAAATCCAATCTTTGCGCTCATTTTTCCTCATCCATTAGGCCTTCCAAAAAAAAAATCGTATCTTTGCCTACCATTTTTTTTAGCTCAAAAAGCATTTTTTAAAATCACATTTTGCATGCCTCTAGATCAGCGCATAATTCCCGTAAACATTGAAGACGAAATGAAGTCTGCCTACATCGATTATTCGATGTCGGTGATCGTTTCACGTGCTTTGCCAGATGTTCGGGATGGCCTTAAACCCGTGCAACGCCGGGTCATGTACGGGATGTCCGATTTGGGCGTCACCTACAACAAAGCGCACAAAAAATCAGCCCGTATTGTAGGGGAAGTACTCGGTAAGTACCACCCCCATGGTGACACTTCCGTGTACGATACCATGGTGCGGATGGCCCAGGATTGGTCCTTGCGTTACCCCTTGATCGATCCCCAGGGGAACTTCGGCAACATCGACGGTGATGGCCCTGCGGCCATGCGTTATACCGAAGCCCGGATGCGGAAGATCACCGATGAAATGTTGGCGGACATTGACAAGGATACGGTAGATTTTGCCAACAACTTCGACGATACCCTGAAGGAACCCACGGTTATGCCGACCCGTTTCCCCAACCTTTTGGTGAACGGAGCTACTGGTATTGCTGTCGGGATGGCCACCAACATGATGCCGCACAACCTCAGCGAAGTCATCGATGGGGTCATTGCAACCATCGACGATCCAGAAATCACCATTGATGATTTGATGAAGTACATCCTCGCGCCTGATTTTCCCACGGGTGGCATCATCTATGGTATGTCGGGCATTCGGGACGGCTTCCGCACAGGTCGTGGTCGGGTGGTCTTACGGGGTAAGGTGGAGATTGAAACCACCCGCACTGGCAAGGAACTCATCATCATCACCGAAGTACCCTATCAAGTCAATATTTCTTCCCTCGAAGAAAAAATTGCTGAGCTGGTCAATGACAAGCGCATCGACGGCATTTCCGCTATCTCTAATGAATCCAACCGCGAAGGGATTCGGGTCGTAGTGGAAGTAAAACGCGACGCCATCGCCAAGGTGGTGCTCAGCCAGCTGTACAAATACACGCCGCTGCAAAGTTCTTACGGCATCAACAACGTGGCATTGGTGGATGGGCGTCCGTATACGCTCAACATCAAGGATATGATTGTGGAGTTCATCAAGTTCCGTCTGGAAGTGGTGATTCGCCGTACCCGTTTTGATTTACGCAAAGCGGAAGAACGTGCCCACATCCTGGAAGGTTTGTTGATTGCCCTGGATCACCTGGATGCAGTCATTGCCCTGATTCGGGCATCCCGCACCGTAGATGAAGCTCGGGATGGATTGATGAGCAACTTTGGGCTCTCCGAAATTCAAGCCAAGGCCATTCTCGACATGCGTTTGCAACGCCTTACTGGCCTTGAGCGCGACAAAGTGCGCAACGAATACGATGAGATCAAAAAACTGATCGATTACCTGAACTCGATTTTGGACAGCGACGAATTGCGTCGTTCAATCATCAAAGATGAATTGACTGAAATCAAAGCCAACTTTGGTGATGCCCGTCGTACGGCCATTGAGGCTGCCGATGGCGAGATCAATATGGAGGACATGATCAAGGAAGAAGAAGTGGTGATCACCATTTCCCACCTTGGTTACATCAAACGGACTCCCGTTTCTGAATTCCGTCAGCAAAGCCGCGGCGGACGAGGCTCACGAGGCAGTAAAACCCGCGATGCCGACTTCATCGAACACATGTTTGTCACCAATACCCACCACTACCTGCTGTTGTTTACTTCTGCAGGGCGTTGTTATTGGTTGAAAGGATACGAAATTCCCGAAGCAGCCAAAAATGCAACGGGTCGGGCCATTCAGAATATTTTGGCGATCCCGAAGGAAGACAAGGTCAAAGCCTTCATCATCATCGAAAGTTTGGTGGACCGGGAGTTCGTGGACAACCACTTCATCATGTTCTGTACCCAACATGGGGTGATCAAAAAAACACCGGTCGAAGCTTTCTCCCGCCCACGCGCAGGAGGCATCAACGCCATTACCATCAACGAAGGCGACCAATTGCTGGAAGCCCGCCTGACCAGTGGCAGCCACGAAGTATTCCTGGCCAGTCGCCGAGGTTATGCGGTACGCTTCAATGAATCTGCCGTGCGCTCGATGGGCCGTAGCGCTGCCGGGGTGCGGGGTATGACTTTATCCGAAGAAGATCAGGATGCCGTGGTAGGAATGGTCTGTATCGCCCCTGACGACAAGGAATCAACCATTTTGGTGGTATCAGAAAAAGGCAATGGCAAACGTTCTGAAATAGACGAATACCGCCTGACCAACCGGGGTGGCAAAGGGGTTAAGACCATGCAAATTACAGATAAAACCGGGGTGCTGGTGGCCATCAAATCGGTAAAAGACGATGATGACCTCATGATCACCAATCGCTCTGGTATCATCATTCGTATGGCTGTAAACGAAATGCGGGTAATGGGCCGCGCCACTCAAGGCGTAAGGGTCATCCGTTTGGACGACGACGACGATATCGCTGACGTAACCGTAGTCAAACATGAAGCCGGTGAAGAAGGTGAAGAAGGCGAAGTGCTTGAAACCGTAGTAACCGAATAGCTTAAAGATGTCCAACCGGTCGCTTCGACTTCGCTCAGTGACCGGTTGGATACCTGAAACCCTGGAATACCTTTAAGTTTTTGTTAAATTTCCCTACATTAGCTCATTCAATCGTTCCTCGGGGGAACATTTGCGTCATAACAGTGACTTTATTCAATCAAAATCATCTTTAACATGAAAAAACAGTTTTTCCTGGCTCTGTCATTCTTACTGGTCCTCACTATTACAGTAAATGCACAGGACTATAAAGATGCAAAAAAAGCTTACAATACTTTCACGCTGGATGCTTTTAACAACAAGCCTAAGCTGAAAGAAGCCAAAGAAGCCATCGACAAAGCAATGGGTACTGCCGAAAACCAGGCCATTTTGGATGCCTGGTTAACCAAAGGCAAAATTTACAATGAAATTGCTAGCCAAGTCCTCCAAATCAAATCTACTGGTTTGGGCAAACTGGAAGAACTGCCCCAGGCAGAAGCTCCAGCAATTGAGGCGTACACTGCTTACACTAAAGCCTTACCTATGGTGACCAAAAAGTTTGAAACCAAAGACATCCTTACTGGCTTGCAAGCCGTACAGGGCAATTTGGACAACTTTGGTCGGATGGCTTTTGAAGATCAAAAGTACAAACTGGCTTATGACAACTTCAGCAACCTGCTCGCCTCTCATGAGGACTTGAAAAAGAATGCAACCAAAAGTATTCTGGAAACTGAAGATTCGTACAACTACGCCGTTTTCCTGACTGCAACTGCAGCATTGTTGGCAGAGAAAAATGACGTGGCCAAGCCATTGTTGGAGAAATTGTATGCAGCTAAATACGACAAGGCTGCCATCTACGAAAGTTTGTATACGCTGAACGCCGAAAAAGACGTAAATGCAGCCTACAAATACCTCGAAGAAGGCCGTCAACGCTACCCTGACGAAATCAGCCTGCTTTTCGCCGACATCAACCACCACCTGAAATTGGGTAAACTGGATGTGCTGATCGACAAACTGAAAGCAGCCATTGCCAAAGAACCAAACAACGTTTCTTTGTACACCGTTTTGGGCAGTGTTTACGACAACCTGTACCAGAAAATGGATGCCAGTGGCGATAAAGTAAAAGGAGAGGAATACTTCAACGCAGCCCTGGATTATTACAACCAGGCTTTGGCGAAAGATCCTAAAAACGTTGACGCCGTATACAGTGTTGGTGCATTGTACTACAACAAAGCTGCGGTAACCACCCAAAAAATGAACACTTTGGAAAACGATTATTCCAAAGAGGGTTTGAAGAAATACAAGGAAATGAAAGACGAAGTGTTCGCACAGTTTGAAAAGGCATTGCCATTTTTCAAACGTGCTGAGGCACTGGATGCAAACGATACCAACACCTTGATTGCCTTGAAAGAAATTCACGCGAAGAAAAACGATTTGGAAGCTTCCAAAGAGTTCAAGCGTCGCCTGGATGTAATCCAAGGTGGAGGTAAGAATGAAAAATCTTACTACCAGCAGTAAGCAAAGATTTTCGGAATCCTGCCTAAAAAGGGTGGGATTCCGAAAACCATCAAAACTCGCCCCTGATTTTCAATCCTTTTTGTCCCTTCCGCTCCATCCTCACCTTATTTTTGCCTACAATACTTTTTGGGATTATATTTGTTGGATAAGTCGATTCTTGCTTATTTAGCCTAACCTAAAATGTGTTGTATGAAAGCCCTCGCCTTTATTATCCTTCTGTTTTGCAATGTAGCCTTTGTACCTTCCGCCCTTTTCGCACAAAAAAAGGCCAAAGTAGCCGTCGTTGCAGACCCTTTTATAGACATTGAAACTTACATTGAAAAAGCCCGCAATGACTGGCAGGTACCAGGAATAGGGCTAGCGGTGGTACGCAATGGCCAGGTCATTTACGCCAAGGGTTTTGGTTATAAAAACCTGGAGCAAAAAACTCCGGTTTCTGCTAACACACAATTTGCAATTGGCTCCTGCACCAAAGCGTTTACCTCCTTTGGTGTATGCCAATTGGCGCAGGACGGCAAATTGAATCTAGGCAGCCCACTTCACACTTATCTTCCCGATTTCAAACTTCACGATGAATACGCGGGTGAAAAAATGACTCCCATTGACATGCTCAGCCACGTTTCGGGGCTACCCCGCCATGATTTGGCCTGGTATGGTTCGGCTCGCAACCGGGAGGAGTTGTATCAAGCCATTCGTTTGTTTGAGCCCACGGTGAGCTTTCGGCAACAGTGGCAGTACAACAATTTTATGTTCATGACTGCCGGTTATCTGATCGAAAAATTGTCGGGTCAACCCTGGGAGGCTTACACCAAAGCCAAAATACTGGGCCCCTTGGGTATGAAGGAAAGTAATTTTTCGGTGAAGGATATGCAAAAAAGCGCCGACTATGCCCTACCCTATGGTTGGGAAGACAAACCGATGGGTAAGGTTAAAAAACTGGATTTTCGCAACATCGACGCCATGGGGCCAGCGGGCTCCATCAATTCCAGCCCCAATGAAATGGCCAAATGGGTGACCATGTTGCTGCGCAATGGCAAGTATGAAGGGCAGGCCTTGTTGTCACCAGAATTGCACAAAGAACTGTTTAAACCGCGCAGCATTGTTTCTACTGAGCTGGATTCCAGCTATTACACCTTTCACAATTTATACGGGTTGGGTTGGTTCATCACGGATTACCGGGGACACCTTCGCCATGAACACGGTGGGAACATCGACGGTTTTTCGGCCAGCGTAGCGCTTTACCCACGGGATTCTTTGGGCATTATTGTTTTGACAAACATGAATGGGACGGGGCTGCCCGGAGTGGTGCGCAATTATGTTGCCGACAAGTTGCTGGGCTTACCAATGGTGGATTGGAACGACAAACAAATGACTGCCCTCAAAAAAGCCCTTAAAGCAGGTGAAGAAGCAGCCCAAAAGGTTCAGGACAGCCGCAAAAAAGGCACGAAACCCAGCCACTCAATGGCTGACTACATCGGCAAATACAAAAATGAAGCATACGGCATTTTTGAAATCAAGGCCAGCGGCGATACTTTGGCTGGAAAATTCAATGAACTGGAGCTTGGAATCAGCCACTACCATTACGATGTCTTTTCAGCAAAAGTGGACGATGAAAACATCAATTTTTCCATGCTCAGCAACCTGCGGGGCGACCTGGAAGCATTGGAGATTGAGTTACAGGCGGGTGTAAAACCCATCCGTTTCGAAAGGTTCAATGAAGCCTTAAAAGCAACCCAAAATGACCTGCAAAAATTTGTTGGGGAATACGATTTGATGGGTACTCCGATAAAATGTTTCCTAAGGGGCGATGTTTTATTCGTCAATGTGCCTGGGCAAACCGATTACGAACTGGTGCCGGTCGCCGCCCTCAGGTTTGATCTAAAAATCGCCAAGGGGGCCCAACTTGTTTTTGCTGAGGAAAATGGTAAAATCGTCAGTGCTACTTTTGATCAGCCAAATGGGAAGTTTACGGCCAAAAGGAAGTAGTTGTTTTTTAAGCCACGTCGGCGATTTTCCCCTTTCTCAAATTTTCTTTATAAAGGGAACTTTTTATTGTAAAAAAACGTTTTTAGGTTATTAGTTAACCTAAACTCTTATTCTATGCCAATTTCTCCAGGATTCGGTGGCGGGACCGCCTTGGGCACAGCAATAGCTCCAGGTGTAGGTACAGCCGTAGGTTTTGCAGTTGATGTTGCAGTCGCACTTCTCGCAGCGAACTCAGCAGCAAAAGCAGTCCGGCACGCAGCTAAAGCAGTCGAAAATGACCGCGAAAAAGACAAAAAGCCTAGTAGGTAAATTACTCTCTAATTTAGAGACTCGTGTTGATTAGTGCACCAAGTGTATTAAAACCCAATTAAAATTATTTTAATGCACTTGGCACTTTTAATTATCCATATAGAATCATTTCAATGCTCTTAAGTACAGTTTTATAGTCATTTTCCTCCAAATTTCCTCTCCCCATCTCTACAATTTGATTATATATTTTTGTCGCCTCTTTTATATTATTTGTTTTCAAAAAAAATAATTCAATTAACTTTATTCTATATACAATTATAAGATCGGTCTTTTCTATGTCAAAAAGCAAAAGGTAATCAACAATCTCATTATAAACTTTTATTGCATTTTTTATGTCATTTCTTCCTTCATGAGCTTGGGCAATAAATGCAATGTAATCTAATAAATTAAAAGCCTCCCATTTACTTTTAGAAATATGTTTCAAAAACGCCTCTTCATACGAAGCTATTTTATCATATTCTTTCAGCTCATAAGCTACAGCTAAATAACTTTTTAGCACCTCCATTTTTTTTCGACTCAAAATCTCCCAACGTGATTGTTCGTCATCAAATGCTGCCTTTTCGAGAATAGATAGTATTTCAATTGCTTTTTCTAAATATACCATTGATCTTAAATTATTTTTTTTTCTGTAAAAAAGCAAGCCCAAGTTGTAATATACAATTGCTATATCTAGATGATATTCGCCTAATAATTCTTTGAAAACCACAAGAGCTTTTGCAAGATATATGCGTGATTCTTTAATATCCCCAAGGTTCAAAAGACAGAGTCCTATGTTATTATAGCTACTCGCAATTTCATAGGTTTTTTTATTGTTATTTAATTCTCTAATTAAAAGTGTTTTTTCATAGGCATTTTTTGCCAACAAGAACTGCTTATCTTTTAACAAGAGGTTACCATAACAATTAAGCATTGATGCATATTCATTAGTTAATGCAAATTTATCTCTTTCGAGTAAAGAGATAGCTTCATTTAATTTATTAAGCGCTTTTTTTATATTGTGATTTTCCGCCTCAGCTATATGACCTTCTGCTTCA
Source organism: Chitinophagales bacterium (assembly GCA_013298445.1). GTDB lineage: Bacteria > Bacteroidota > Bacteroidia > Chitinophagales > Saprospiraceae > Haliscomenobacter. The sequence goes on from JAAFHQ010000045.1 coordinate 13,987, forward strand.
ACATACATACCCCATAAAAATCTACCTTTTTCAGTTAGTTTGTCATACTTATTTACAATTGATTTAGCTTCATTTAGCAGAAGTTTTGCTCTGGGAAGCATATCTAATTCTTCATATATTTTGGCCATTGAAATAAATATTATACCTAAATCTTCACTTTCTGGTTTTGCTAAACGAGTTACTAAACGAAATACCTTATCCATAGAGCTATAGTTCTTTCTTAAGAACAAGTAATGTAGAAAATTTTTAAAAAAATATAAATATTTACCTATTTGAAAAACATCTTTATGCGATTCAAGAAAAGTGGTCATTTGTAGTACATGCGGTGAAAAAAAATCACACTCATTTAAAAGAGTTGAATTGGGATTGGGGAAAGTTTCTTGAAATACCTCGAAATAGCTTTCTAGGATACTTAAAATCTCAGTATCGCTAAGTTTGAACCGGTAAATCCTTGATAAAAGTGGGTGGATAAAATAATTTTGATCGTTAGATTCTATAATAGAATTATCAATTAGTTTCATTAAAATTTGATGTATATCTACTTGATTAATTTTGTCTTCACTTTTATTTAAACACCTCAACAAAACATTACTAATAAACACATTTGAAACAGATGAACTCTCACAAACAGAAATATAATCTAAGAGTTTTTTAACACTAGAATCTTTGCTAATTATATTTCCTATTT
>JAAFHQ010000045.1:14684-15272 GCA_013298445.1 Chitinophagales bacterium
ATTTTCATGTTCCAAACCTTTGCAATACTTTGTGTGTAGCCATCATAGTTTTCAAATTCACTCCAATCTAGAATGTTTTCTGGGATCTCTTTGAATATTTTTTCAAACTCCAAAAAACTGATTTCTGATTTTGCAATATAGGTTCCAACTTGGAACAGAGCTAAAGGTATACCACCCAGTTCTTTACAAATACGAATTGCAGAGTCTTTTTCATTACTTGAAATTACTTTTTCTTTATCTGAAGAATTTAGAAGCAATTGTACACTATCAAGATGGTTAAGTTTTTTTACATATATTGTCTTATCCCTAAAATAGGCCAAAGGTCTTTTAATATTGCTCGTAAAAATCAGCTTTCCACTATTTGACTCTGCCAATGAAACTAATTTATATACTATACTAAAATCAGAAACATCATCGACTACTAGTAAGTAATTATTCTTAAATTCAAGCCATGAAATAAAAATTTCAATGTGGGAGCGATTTGGATTGTAGTCATATTTTCCTTGGGCATTAATTTTAGTAATGGATGATGTAAGGTTGTTTTCGGTGGATGCATTTAGCCAAATAAAAGAATCATAGGATTTTTGG
>JAAFHQ010000450.1 GCA_013298445.1 Chitinophagales bacterium
CAACCAAGAAATTGGTACTATTGAACAGATAAGGGCGAAAAAAATAAGTGTTCATTTCTTTTGAGCAATTTTTTTTGAGCACATACACAAGAGGGCTTTCCATGAAAATGGGGAGCCCTCTTTTTGATTTGACGAAGTGAATGATTTTGATTTTCAACGCTTTTTTAAAGAAAATCCCCTAAAAATACACCAAATGGAGTATGGAATTACCAGCTAAGTGTCCATGAAGTATTAAAATTAATGCTTATTTTTACAACATTATTTCCAATGCCGGTTGATAGGTAATCAATAGTTTTGATTCCTAACATTTTAAAAGCGAACTAATGGTACTTCCTTTCCACAGCAATGAACCAATTGCTGTTCAAAAAAGGCCAAAAATCATCGATAGCCAGGTGGTTTTTGGCATACCCAGCCGTGATTGTTCAGGGTCGGGTATTTGTAAGCTTTACACCATTCATGCAGCAAAACGCCTTCACATTGCTTGTGAAATGGTGCCTGCCCGTCTTGCTGCTTCGGGCAAAGATTTACACCTTTCTTTCTCAGAAGCAGATTGCACTGAACCATTGAGGCAAAAACAGTTTAAAGGCTTGCATTTTTTGGTAGAAGAAGCATTTCAATTGCCAAGTTGGTTGACTCAAAAATTAAACATTCCTGCCGCTTTTATTCCCGCCGGAGGGTATTTGATTCAGCGCAAAAACGGATTCATTTGGTTGAAGCTGCCGATCACCCGCCACTACCGCTAATTTTAAAGGTATTTTGTCCCCCCTTTTTTCTTTCTCCATCTGGAATGCGAAAAAAAATTATTTTTGTGATCTATGATGGCGGTTCTCAAAACCTTAATGAAAGTAATTTACTGTGTGTTAATTTGTTGTGGGCTCCTTCTTCCCACCGGCCATACCCAGGAAGTTCAGCTTGAAGTACTGAACAGCGCCAATGGTTTGTCCCAAGGGATGATTTACGATATTTTACAAGACAAACAAGGCTTTTTGTGGTACGGAACGCGAGGTGGCCTCAATCGCTTCGATGGTTATACCTTCAAAGCATTTAAACCCGACCCTTTTAACCCTTTCTCTATTTCGGACAATACCATTCAAGCTATTCTGGAAGATAGCCAGGGGCGCCTATGGCTAGGTACCGAAAACAATGGTATTGATGTGTATGATCCCCAAAGTGGTCGTTTTTACCATTTAAAGGCGGACAAAAATGGCTTGTCTAATAGCAATGTAGCTTCTTTGGCCGAAGCACCGGATGGTTCAATTTGGGTAGGCACACGTGATGGCCTGAATAAAGTTGAGTTAAAAGCTTTGCCTACTCAATCTGCTGACTTGGGTAGACACGCAAAAGTAACAATTTACAATTGGGAACAATCTCCTGGTAAAGTTCCCTTTGGCAACGTATACCAATCTTTATTGTGCACCAAGGATGGCGTCTTGTGGGTTGGAACACTACATCAAGCGTATCGTTTCGACCTCAACAAGGGCACGAAGGAAATACTCCCCACCCATGAGCCTGACCCCAATTCACCCTGGCAAACCAATGTTTTTACCCAGGATCCACAAGGCAATATCTGGCTGGGGCAAAACACCCGAGTTATTCGATTCAAGGGTAAAAAAAGGGACCTCTTTACTTTTCCCGCTGCTGACGCGCCCTACCAGACCTACCTTGGTTTTGATCAACAAGGCAATTTGTATGTGGGCCGACGCAAGCAGGTTTATTTTTTTTCAAAATCCGATTTGGCGCAAAACCGCAAAGTGGAGCCCAAAATTTTTGCCTCCTTTCCTCCTACGGGAGTGATTGGCTCTACAGAAATTTTTTGCGATCGGAATGGATTGATCTGGATCGGTACAAACGGGTATGGGATTCGCAAGTACAACCTGGTGAATCAGTTCTTTCAGCACTTAATCCCTGGGATCAGCACACGTAAAATATATGCTGATCGCTTTGGACAGGTTTGGGCCTGGCAGAGCAATGCAGTCATCAGCCGCATCGATGAACAATCAAAAACGACTGTAGAACCTTTTTTGCCTGATAATGAGTTTTACAATCACGATTTATTACAGGCAAAGGACAGCAGCTACTGGTTTTTGGGAGAGTTGCGATCTGGGCCTTCAGGAAAAGGTTTTTTGATTCGAAAAAACCCAAAAACCGGAGTCGTTCAACGTTATCCTTCTCCGATTGACCTGGGAATTTTTAGCCAAATTATAGAGGACCGAAACGGCAACATCTGGATTTGCGGCAGGGAAAGCACTTTGGCGCGTTTTGATGTGCGCAAGCAGACCTTTAGTACCTATGGTTTTTCGACCTTGACAGGTACAAAAGAAGCGAGCTATTCCATTATTGAGGACCACAATAGACAGCTCTGGATGGGCACACCGCATGGACTGGTTCGGGGAGTTTTGGATAAAAAAGGTCAAATGGCCTTTAGTGTATACCGCTGTAACCCTGCCATATCCAATAGCCTGAGCAATGATGTCGTACTCTCTGTTTGTGATGACCCGCGTAACCCTGAAACGCTGTTGTGGGTGGGCACCCGGGGAGGAGGGCTCAATGCATTGGATAAAAAAACAGGACAATGCCGGCACTACAATACCAACGATGGATTGCCAGATGACGTGATTTACGGCATTCTGCCAGATCAACGTGGCAATTTGTGGCTGAGTACAAACTCGGGCTTATCAAAATTTACGCCACAAAACGAACATTTTGAAAACTACTCCGCTACCGATGGCTTACAAGACAATGAGTTCAATACCATTAGTTATGCCAAAGGCCACGATGGTCGCTTGTTCTTTGGCGGGGTGAACGGCATCACCGCTTTTTTTCCTGAAAAAATTTCACCAAACGCTCAGTCCCCTCAAGTATTTGTTACTGCTTTAAAAATCAACAACAAAATTACTTCGCCAGGGGAAGGAATTTTAACTCAAAACATTGAAAACACCAGTGCCATCACCCTACGCCATCATCAAAACCAAATTACCATCGATTTTGTAGCCATGGATTTTGCGGAGGCGCACAAAAACCAGTTTAGATACCGCTTGAAAGGAGCCGACAAAGACTGGGTTGAGTCAAGCACCGCGCATAGTGTGAATTATAGCAATCTTGCTCCCGGGTGGTATACCTTCGAGGTGTCTTCGGGTGGAACCCATGGTGTATGGCCCCGTCAACCTAGCCGAACCATTCAAATTCGGGTGTTGCCCCCTTGGTGGCTTAGTTATTTGGCTTTACTATTTTATTTGATTGCCATTGTTTGGGGTGGGTATCAATACATTAAATGGAGGGTCCGTCAGGAAAAGAACAGAAGCCAGCGCGAATTTGAAAAACGTGAGCTGGAACGCGTTCAAGAGCTGGAGCAATTGAAAAGCAATTTTTTTACCAATATTACTCACGAATTACGCACCCCCCTTACCTTGGTGATTGAACCACTACGCCAAATTGTGAATCAGCCTACAGCGGAAAACTGGCTGAGTAAAGTGAAAATTGCTGAACGTAGCGGGAGTAAACTGTTGCACTTGGTCAATCAGCTGCTTGATTTAGCCAAGTTAGAGGGAGGCGCAATGAAACTCGAAAATTCCTGGGGTTCCCTAGATGACGCCATCATCAATATTGCAAGCGATTTTAAAGAAGCAGCGCTGCGCAAACACATTGAGCTAGCGGTAAACCCAAGTGAACCCAGGGTGGGGCAAAGTTTTTTTGATCTCGACAAACTTGAAAAAATCATCAGTAATCTCCTGGCTAATGCATTGAAATATACTCCTGAAGGAGGCAAGATTCAGCTGCAATGGTATGCTGAACTGCTACAAGCAGGAAAAAAAATGCTGTGTGTAGAAGTCAGAGATACTGGCCCAGGTATTTCCCCTGAGCATCAACATTACATTTTCGAGCGCTTCCATACCCTAGATCGAACTGGCTTCGATGCTCAGGTCAGTACCGGAGTAGGATTGTCTTTGTGTAAGGAACTGGCCGAAATAATGGGTGGACAAATTGATGTAGAAAGCACCTTAGGCGCAGGAGCTTTATTCCGATTACGTTTGCCTTTGCAGGTTTCTACTTCCCCGAACCAAATGGCACCTGTACAGAATCTGGAGGTTCTTTCCCAAAAACTTGCTCAACATGAGACTTCTCTACCAGAACACACATTAGTACTCGTAGCGGAAGACAATGATGATCTTCGCGAATTCTTGGTACAAACCTTGCTTGAAGAGTATGAAGTAATCAGTGCCATCAACGGAAAAATTGCTTTTGAGATGGCCTGTGAACACATTCCAGATGTAATCATTTCGGATTTGGTGATGCCAGAAGTAGATGGGCTAGGACTGCTGCAACTATTAAAAAACGAACAAGCCACCAGCCATATTCCCCTTTTATTGCTCACTGCAAAATCCAGCCTCGAAAACCGAATCGAAGGGCTCAAATATGGGGCAGAAGCCTATCTGCCCAAACCATTTAATACTGAAGAATTAAAAGCCTGGATCGATACTTTATTGGAAAATCGCCGCAAGTTACAGCTCCGATTTAGGCACCCTCAGAATGGGCTTGATGTAGATCAACAAACAAAAGATTCTGAAACGCCAATAAACTTGCCCCCCCTGGATCAGGAATTTTTACAACGCCTGGAACAAATCATCAGTCAGGAGATGGAGAACGAAAACCTGAATGTAGAAGACCTGGCTCGTTTAATGTTCATCAGCCGCTCTCAATTACACCGCAAAATTATTGCTCTAACTGGTTTATCCAGTACTGAATTCATCCGTAAATCCCGACTGGAGTATGCCTGGCAATTGCTTAAAACAGAGGGTGGCAAAATTTCGGACATTGCTCAACGGGTAGGCTTTCGCAATGTAAAATACTTCTCCACGGCATTTAAAGAGCATTTTGGGAAATCACCGAGTGAAATTTGAAGCCGAATTTTCTTTAAAATAACCCAGATTTGCTCAAAATGACACGTCAGCAAACCCATTTGCAACGTCAGCAAACCTCGATTTTGCCTTTTTCTCCCATCTTTGAGCCCAGGAAACCCCTGAACCCATAAAGAAAATAGAAGGAGTCAATAATATTTGTTGTGCCAGTAGTACCCTTATTACTGGCACTTTTTTTTAAAAAAAGCTCATTTTAAAGTCAAATTAAAAGCTTCTAAAAATTAAGAAAGATGAAAGATGACTGGAATTCGAATGAATGTTTGTAGATTTGTCGTCGACCTAAATGTTGAGTGCTAAGTTCAACCTACTTAATTAAGACTTAATTGTTTCTAATCAATCATTTTCTTATGAAACAAACGACCTTTACTAGCTGGATGACCAGGACTGCAAGCGCATGCTTGATGGTTTTGGCTACACTGGTTTTTGGTTCCAACCTGACTGCACAGTCAACCAATTGCGGTTGTTACAA
>JAAFHQ010000451.1 GCA_013298445.1 Chitinophagales bacterium
CCTCCTTGCCCAACATATTGCAATGTTGCCAGAGGCTGCTGGTTTGATTGGTGATCCACAGGTGCGCAACGTAGGTACCATCGGAGGCAGCATTGCCCACGCCGATCCCGCTGCGGATTGGCCCGGTGTATTGCTGGCTGCCGATGCCGAGATCGTATTGCGCAGCAAAGCGGGTAGCCGTACTTTGGCCGCTCAGGATTTTTTCCTGGGCTTTTACACCACTGCCTTGCAAGAGGGGGAAATCGTAACCGAAATCCGGGTACCGATTCCTGCCGCAGGCACCAAATCGACCTACCAGAAGTTTATGCAACCAGCTTCTCGCTTTGCGATTGTGGGTTGTGCCGCCGTGGTACAAATCAGCAATGGCACTTGCAGCAAGGTTCGGATAGCGTTCAACGGTGTAGCTGATGCCTGTTTCCGCGATGGAAACGTGGAAAAGGCGCTGGAAGGCAAGGCGGCTACGGCTGAAAACATCGCTGCAGCAGCTGCTCAGGCGGCGCAAGGAGTGTCCATCCTGAGTGACCACTACGCTGCGGAGGACTACCGCAAACACCTGGCTGAGGTGTACGCCAAACGGGCTCTGACGGCAGTAGCTGGATGATTTATTTGATTGAAGAATCTTTATTGCCAATACGGACGGCGGCGGGTTTTCTCGTCGCCGTTTTTTTATTTTTATATAGACCTTTGTAAATATAGAAAACGCCTCAGTCAAAATGACCGATAGCTAAGCCGAGGTTGGAAAGCTGACGGAAGTAGATAAACTTGACGAAAAATTAGAAGAAATGCTTACCTACAAATTTTTAACTACCTACGGCATCAAAGCGGTTTTACTCCTTTGCGTATTCTGCTGTTGCTTAAATACATGGGCACAAAATAAGCCTGTCCTAAATCTCGCACTGAATCAAACCTATCGCATCAATTGCCGTAATGTTTATAATCTTGATTATCAGATTTCTAATTACAATGAAAAAATCAAACACGTTGAAAAGACCTTTTGGGAAATAAAAGTCATTCAAAAAACTAACCAGAGCCATTTACTGGAGGTACGTTGTGTAAGGAGATACATCCACGTTCCCAGTCTTAATGACGCCATAGATTCGGAATATTTAACCCAACAAGATCGACAAAGTCATTTGTATAGCTACGGAGCACAGATTTCGAATAGCAAGATGTATTGGCGAGTGAATGCTGCGGGGCGAATCACGCACAGTTACCTTAAAAACCCATTGGTCGAAAAAACAAATGAAACGCTCAAGCAGCGCAAAGACTCAGTGTGGATATTTACTTACTTCGAACCTGCCCAAAAGACTAAAGACTACTGCGTTGTAAATTGGGAACAACCGATCAATGATTATGCTCACGTGGTGCCCATTGCCTTTCTCCACTTTGGGCGTAAGGCTTTTTATTATGAATACGGAAAATACCTACCCAAAGGTTGGGAGGAAACCAAAGCTTACGTTATTCGGCGCCAATCTTTGGATTTTTCCTATCGTGATCACCCCTCGTTAAAAACAAAAATTGAGTTTCAAGCGGACACGGGGAGTTTTATGGCGGCCAATGCCATCAAGTTCATCTTCGATCGCAAAACCGGGTGGCCATTGAATGGAAAAAGCCATGTGTTTGGCAATATAACGGATTATACAAATCCAGACCAGGAAACCAAATCCTCACAAGAAGAAGGATGGCGTAACTACATCAATAACGCTGGCTGGGGCTACAATGCTGAAATACCTCGTTTTAAAGACCTGGCACAAGTTCATGCGGATGAGTTTTTAACCGCTTTACAAAACCTAAAAAAGGATCAGCTCGCTTTAGGCACGGAGCTATACCAGCAATTTTATTGGGGCCTACATTATCGATACGCCCATGTTTTGCTCCGCACCTGGCGCTCCTACCACAATGGGGGTGATGTATCTTTAGTGGGGGAACCTCCTTTTATGGCGATGATTGACACATTGTCTACGGTCAATGACGTTGCGATGCAGCAACCCATCTTTGTGGAGTATTTGTTGAGCTTGCTTGAATACCGCATCGGCAACCTTGCTGGAGGGGCCAATAGTGAGAAAGTTGCAAAAAGCGAAAAAAGCCTCAACGAACGGTTTACGCTCGCTGGCTTGATGTACAAAGGTATGCCCAAGTTTTTGGCCCAATCTGCCCTACTTCAGGAGGCTTTTGAGCAGGGCTTTGACCTGGGGGCAATTAAACCCGTTTATGAAGCTTTCACCAGGCAATATGGACAAACAAAAGCAGCGGAGAGTATAAAAAAATTATACCAGAACAGCTTGAATACTGAGCCTGGAAAAACTTTTTTGACCTTTAGTGGGACAGATGAAAAGGGCCAAATCGTAACAAGTGCTGTTTTCAAGGGTAAAAAGGTATTGCTGCACTTCTTTGATGAGACCTTTAATTCCTGGATCAGCCCTAATGAAATTGATCTCTGGAAACTCAAAAAGGCCTACCCGCAGCTTCAGGTAATTCATCTTGGCCTTGTGGCTGATTACCTAAAGCAGCAGGAATTGTACAAGGCATTAAAACACCACAACAATGGTAAATTTGTTTTTGTCAACAATACCCAACTGATAGAGCAAATCAGGATACAACTCAACTGGAACATACGAACTGGAAAATACAATCGCACCTACCTTATTGATGAAGATTGGAAAATTTATGACTATTTATTGCGATTTAATGAAAACACGCAATTTGTATTCAATGAGGAATTTGTGGAGAAAGTACCACTGTTTCTCAAACAAGCGCCACCTGATCGCTACAAAGCCATCAAAAAATGGGGCTGGAACAGCCTTCGGGTGCTGGTAATCGTTTTCCTGAGTTGGTGGCTTACCGGTTTGTATATTCGGCGCAGGGAACGCATCCGACGTCAACGGCTTGAAATCCAGCTGCAGGCCATTCGCGCCCAACTCAACCCTCATTTTGTATTCAATACCATGAATGCCATTCAACATTTGATGTTGTCTCATAAAACGGAAAAAGCCCAGGAGTACCTGGCCGAACTGGGCGGTTTGATGCGCAGTGTACTGAATTTGACCAAAGATGAATTGGTCAGTATCCATGAAGAATTGAACATCGTCCAGCAGTATTGTAAGTTGGAGGCTTTGCGGAAGGATTTTGAATTGAGTATAAAAATTGACCCACGAATTGACCCTTACAATACCTTGATTCCACCAATGGTATTGCAGCCTTTGGTAGAAAATAGCATTGTGCATGGCTTTTTACCCTTAACAGAAAAGGGTCAATTGGAAATCGAAGTACAAAAAAATGATCAATTTATCGAAATTTGGGTGAGGGACAACGGAGTTGGTTTGGAGTTGGCACAAGACCGCGGATCAAAGGGCTTGCAAAAAAGCCTGGAACTCAATCGCCAACGCCTGCAGTTGATGTACAAAGGTCAAGCACGGTTTAGCCTCAAAACTCGGCCATCAGGCCAAGGCACTGAGGCATTGATTCAATTGCCCATCGAAAGTTAAACAAGTGATGTACAGCGCCATAATTATTGAAGATGAGTACCACAACCGGGAATTGTTGCGCAATCTTTTGCAGCAGTATGCCCCGGATGTGAACATATTGGCCGAAGCGGACAGCATCCAAACCGCTCAACAATTGCTCCAGGAAAATCAGCCGGATTTGATTTTTCTGGACATAGAATTGCCCGATGGGAAAGGGTTTGATCTGTTAAAAGCGACGCACAATCTAGACTTTGAGGTCATCTTTACTACGGCCTATGATCACTATGCCTTACATGCCATTCGTTTTTGTGCCTTGGATTATTTATTGAAGCCACTTAAAATCAACGAACTACAAGAGGCGCTTCAAAAAGCACGGCGCATGCTGAAACAGAAAAATGAGAACCTGCGGCTAAAAGAACTCATCCAAAACCTCAACAAGCCGCAACAACCCAAACGTCTTGCCTTGGCAACGGGTGAAAAATTGGAATTTGTCTCCTCAGATCAAATCATTCGTTGCCAGGGCGAAAACAACTATACCCGATTTTTCTTGTTGGATGGTCGCCAGATTTTAGTGTGTCAAACCCTGCGTGAATACGAAGATTTGCTCAAGCCCCAAGGCTTTATTCGGGTACACCAATCCAATTTGGTCAACATCAATCAGGTGAAATCTTTCGTCCGTTCCGATGGTGGCTATCTGGAGCTAGTAGATGGAAGTAAAGTGCAGGTCGCAAGGACAAGAAAAGAGGAACTGCTGCGCGCTTTGATGAAGAATTAGGCATCCACATTATGCAGCGAAGCTGTCAACTGAGTAATGTGAGCTGAGTAAAATATTTTTAATTTCAATGCGGATTGGGGTAGGTGTACTCGTCGCCGATTTTGTCTGATCAATCACAAGCAATCCCAAATAAGTCAATCCCACTTGCCCAGCGCATTCTGACTTTATTTCCTTCCTCCAGTTTGAAAATCCGCCGAGTGGGAAATAGGCAAGTCGAGTTTTTGTCATAATACCAACGGAAATCATCATCGTACACCAAAAAGTAGTCGGCGTTGTAGGCAAATTGACGAGGAAGGGTTTCATCCTGATAATCCGATCGTGAAACCCAATAGGCATCGTCGATCAGCAGGTCTTTCTGAAAAGCAGGAAGAGTAGTATATTTCAACTCGAGTAATTGTTTGCTGGCAATTAAGGGCTGCCCAAATTGAGTAGTATCTATTGGCGTTAGTCCAATCGAAAGTAGAACATAACAATCATCATAACTGTACAAAACCTCGGTTATGGAGCTCCTGGTGACGCCTTTGCTACAATAGATGTAAAAAGAGGTAGTGGTATCGGTTTTAAGTAAAGCTGCTTCTAGACTTTTTGATTTTTTAAATGTAAAAGGATTATTATCTACTTCGTTTTGCTCGGCTTTGATGAACTTCCAAAAAATGCTGTCGATAAAAGGGTAGTTCCCACCATCTCCAATTTCGATGGCAATTCCTAAATGTTCTTTTGAAAATCTGAAAACCGGAAAAAACTCGTCGACCTCCGACCATCGCCTGACCCTTTTCGATTTGTCTTCATAAGGATTGGAGGCATAAAAGGTGGTATCAAACTGATAAACCTCGAATTGAACTTTTATACCAGGTTTCAGGGGTTCTACCGCTTGTTCATCTAATGCGTCAATTTCTTCTTCGGTAAAGTAATCCTTGGGTGGAGGTGTTGACCCTGGCTGATTGGAACAGGCCAGGATACTGAACATACCTAGGACAATGAGATAATACGTGTGGGGCATAATGTAGTGATTTATCTGGTTAATTTATTGTCTCGACAACGCCCACAACACCTCCATAGCCCGCTCCGCATCCCTTTGATCCACAAAAATATGATCGTGGTAATAAGCAGCTACCACATTACAACTGATGCCAGCGGAGCTAAG
>JAAFHQ010000452.1 GCA_013298445.1 Chitinophagales bacterium
CGATTGACCAGTGCTGATTTTGAGCATTTGAACGAGTACGCCAAGCTATCCTTTCTCAATCAGGGCATTACTTATGCTGTGTATTCAGATGGGCACAAAGGGGCCGAACAAATTTTTCCCTTTGATCTATTTCCACGCGTCATTCCGGCGGCGGATTGGGACATGTTGGAAAAGGGGCTCATTCAACGCAATCTTGCCCTAAACCTATTTATAAAGGATGTTTATGGTGAGCGCAAAATCCTGAAGGACAAAGTTGTTCCTTCGGCACTTATTTTTTCTTCGCCGCACTACAGCGAAGAGATGAAAAGCATCAAACCCAAAAACGACATCTATTGCCACATCAGTGGGACCGACCTGATTCGGCACAGCGATGGCCTTTATTATGTGTTGGAAGACAACTTGCGCAGTCCTTCGGGAGTGAGCTATGTATTGTCCAACCGCGATGCCATGAAACGCACTTTGTCGAATGCCTTCCGCTGGTCCAGTGTAAGTTCGGTGAATGAGTACCCGGCTGAATTGTTGGCCACCTTACAATCGGTTGCCCCCAACACGGAAGAACGGCCTACTTGTGCACTGCTAACTCCAGGGACCTACAATTCTGCCTACTATGAGCATTCCTTTTTGGCCCAAACCATGGGGATTGAATTGGTAGAAGGCCGGGACCTTTTTGTAGAAAACAACTACGTTTACATGCGCACCATCCACGGGCCGAAAAGGGTAGATGTGATTTATCGCCGCATCGATGATGCCTTTCTTGATCCCCTGGTTTTCCGCCCTGAATCCATGTTGGGTGTTGCAGGCATTATGGGGGCATACCGAGCTGGGAACATCACCATCGTAAACGCACCAGGCACCGGGGTTGCAGACGACAAAGCCGTTTGTTCCTATGTGCCGGATATGATTCGGTATTACCTGGGCGAAGAACCCATCATTCCCAATGTGCCTACCTATTTGTGCGAGCGGGAGGAGGATTTGAAATATGTTTTGGAGCATATTCAGGAATTGGTGATCAAACCCGTGGATATGTCGGGTGGCTATGGTGTAACCATTTGCGACCGCCTCAGCAAAGCGGAACTGGAGGAGGTGAAGCAAAAAATTCAGTCAGACCCACGCAATTACATCGCCCAACCTCGGATGTCGCTTTCGGTGCATTCGACGTACATTGAAAAAAAAGGAGAATTTGAGCCACGGCATATCGACTTGCGTACTTTCACCCTCATGGGTAAGGATCGACCATATGTATTGCCAGGTGGACTTTCGCGGGTGGCCCTAAAAGAGGGTAGCCTGATTGTCAACTCTTCTCAAGGGGGAGGGTCAAAGGATACTTGGGTCACTGTGTAATTATAGCATCCGCAACCCATGGCTTTAGCCGTGGGAGCGACATAAAAACCTAGCCCACGGCTTCAACCGTGGGAAACAACCCACGGCAAGACCGTGGTGTACACAAAAACATGTTAGCAAGAATCGCCAACACCTTATATTGGATGGGCCGCTACCTCGAAAGAACCGAGCATCTGGCCCGTTACCTGCGCGTCCAATACTTTACCACCCAGGATGCCCCAATGAGTCAAAATCGCCATTTTGTGCTCAACTCCATTGTCAACATGGCTGGTGTTCCCTGGGAAGAAGGCAACGAACTGGACGAGGCCGAAATATTGTTCAACGTTGCACTAGACCGCAATAACCCAATGTCCATCCTTTCGACCATTACCTTTGCCAGGGAAAATGCCCGAGGCATGCGTAATGTCATTTCAACCGAACTGTGGGAAGTCATCAACAAATACTACCACTACGTCAACAATTACCCGATAGAGTATTTCAAAACGCAAGGCTTATTCGATTTTACCCTCGCGGCAGGTGAAAATTGTTCGGTCATTCGGGGCTACGTAGATAGCACCCTGACGCACAATGACGTATGGGCGCTGATCAGACTGGGGGTACATCTGGAGCGTACCGCCCAGATTGCCCGGATCATCAGCTGTAAGTTGTACGATATTTTCACACTAACCAATGGCAACGAAAATATGCCAGTAGAGAACTACCAATACACCGTATTATTGAAGTTATTGGAAAGTTTTGACATGAACCGGCACCACTACAAAGCAGCACCTGATCGACAAAAAGCACTGGAGTTTTTGATTTTAAATGCTGATTTCCCACGCTCTTTGGCCTTTAACTTGCGCCAAATCCAATACTTCTTGCGCAAATTAGGCCTTAAGGAAAAAGCACCCGAAAGTGTGGGCTTTAAGGTGGGTAAACTTTGTTCCAAGTACCAATATTTGCTGTTTTCAGAGATTGAAAATGAAGTGGGGGCTTTTGTGACCGAAACCTTGAACAGTGTTTATGAAATACACGATGCCCTAGAGAAGGATTATTTTCATGTTTAAGCGTTCCTTATTCCCGACTTATGACCGATTACGTAATTGAATACCGCACATTGACCGAATATGAAAAATCCGTTAAGCAGGGTGCTTACGAGTTTTTGATTATGCCTTGTGAAAATGAATCACAATTGGTTAAACACCACCGCTTGTTGCATTCTATGTCTCGTGAACCCTTCACGGCGCGCAACAAGTACGGGTTTATCACTTATCATTTTCATTCCAATGCGGATACCTTTGATTATTTCTCCTTGAGTTTGCTCGCGCAGGTGGCCAAAAATCCACCACCCATGGATGTATTTACCGAATTGAGCCTGGAGGAGGAAAACTCAATCCTGGAAGACATTGATTTCCAGATGGATCACCAGTCTTTTTTACAAAGTACTGGATTGAGTAGCCTCAAACCCGGTGATTTTTACCTAGATTTGTTGCGCCAGAAGGATGAGACGGTAGGCATGTATTTGTTGCGCCTCAATTCGGCGGTACATGGCATGCTGCGATACGTGCAGGGTTCTACCAATACCGGTACCAGCGCAAAAGTGGCTTTGCAAGGAGGTAGCGGGGTGTGTCAGGATTTTGCGCATATTATGATTGGGATTTTGCGCCAACAAAACATCCCAACCCGATACGTATCTGGTTACCTCAGCTTGAGTGACAATCGTGATTCCCAATTACACGCTTGGGTTGAGGCGTTTATTCCCAAAGTGGGTTGGCGTGGTTTTGACCCCACCAATAACCTGCAAGAAAACGACCACTTTATCAAAATTGCCCATGGCCGTGATTACCTCGACTGTCAACCCATCAAAGGGGTGTTGGTCACCGAGGGAGATCACAAAACTTCCTATGAGGTATCAGTACGCAATAGCAAGGACTATAACTGGTTTTTGCAGGAACAGCAGCAACAACAACAATAACCCATGAATTCATTCGTGGGAGTATAAAAAAACAAGCAAAACGCTGCAATCTGGGATTTTACCCACAAGATTACAGGCACAACAAAACGAAAAATGACCTATTGTCTTGGCATTAAAGTACGCAGTGGCCTGGTGGCTATTGCCGATACACGGATCACTTCAGGTACTGAAACGGCAACCGCTAAAAAAATATCAGTCCATGAGAGCGGGAGCAACAGTCTTTTTTTGATGACTTCGGGTTTGCGCTCCATTCGCGACAAGGCCGTGACCTACTTCGAAGAGCTATTTGAAGATGAGTCTTTTAAGTTTGATAAAATGTATAAGGCTGTCAACATGTTTGGCGATCAATTGCGAAGGGTTGCACAGGAAGACAAAAAATCACTGGCAGAGTCAGGCTTGTTTTTCAACCTCTACGCCATCGTTGGAGGGCAACTGGAAAACGATAAGGAACACAAACTTTATCTGCTTTATCCTGAAGGCAACTGGATTGAGGTAGGGGAGGGGTCTCCTTTTACCATTATCGGAAACTCCGGTTATGGTAAACCCATCCTTAATCGAGCCTTGACCTATGAATCCAGTTTGCGCTTTGCCTTTAAAACTGGTTTTTTATCCTTCGATTCTACCCGCGTCAGCGCCAATGATGTAGGCTATCCCATTGATGTCGCACTTTACCCGCGAGATTCGTACAAATTGGAGCAACATCGGCTGGAAGAAAAAGATACCGCCCAAATCGGCCAAATGTGGGCCAACAAACTCAAAAATAGCATCGACGAAATTCCGGAAAGCTGGATGGATGCATTTCTACACAAACCGGAATATTAACCACGTTTTCCAAAATAATTGTCAAATTTTACAAAATCGGCCAATACTGTGGCTACCTGCTCGATTCGTTCGGACAAGGTGCCCCGCAAGGTAATGTAGGGAATTCGCCGCTCGTGCAAATCAGCGATGATTTGTTTTTGGAAAACCTGGCGTTTTTGGTCACCGCTGCGATCCCAGGTGTCGTCGTAGGGGATGTCTACATCACAAAGAAAAAAGAGGTCGTAGCGTTGGGCATTTTCCAGGGCCATTTGAGTTAAAAGTTGCGGTGCTTGGCCATGGTAATCCTTTGCATACATATAGGTGGTTATGGCATTGGTATCCACAAACAAGTATCGATTGGCCTGTAATAAAGCGATTTCTTCACGTTCCCAATGTCCAATGGCAATTTCGTCAAAAGCTTCAAAGCTGATGCGTCGATCGACCTGGTGCTGGGTCCAATATTCCCGACCGTATTCGGCTGCAAAAGTGGTTTGGTATTTTTTGGCCAATGCCTCGGTAAGGGTCGATTTTCCGGTGGACATGGCACCCACAAAAACTACTTTGGTAATCAAGTCTTTGTAAACAATACCGTCAATGAATTCCCTGTATTGTAAGGGGTTTTCCCGAATCATTGTGGCAGATATGGGGACGGTTTGGCGCGCTTCATCCAGGCGCCGATCCACCGCGCCCAATGCTTTGCTGACATGATCCCCATAAAATTCGCTGCTGTAAAAATGGGTGATGCGCCGACCATTGAGCATCTTGAGGATGTATTCTTCTTGTTGGATTTCAAAGGCCCGTTCGCTGGAATAGCCTTCCGGCCCATCCCAGCCCTCTAACACGGTTATTTGTGGATAAAGACTACGAATCCAGTTCGCTCTTACACTCAGCGGAATGCTGGTGACGTCGGTATCGTAAATCAATACCACCATTTCATCAACCTCCGCCAGAGCGGTTTCGATGACATACTGATGCCCACGATGGAATGGTGCGTATTTGCCGAGGGTGAGGCCAGTTGTTTTCATATTATTGAGGAAGGTTGAGATAGTTGAGTAAGGTTGAGGGAGGTTGAGGCTACCGCAGCGTTTTGGACAAAATCCTTGTCAAAGTCGCTGCGGTAGCCTCAACCTCCCTCAACCACCTCAACCTTCTAAACTTTTAAACTTTTTTTACGCCACGACTCCAATTCCAGTACCCATATCCCGCATTGATCAAATACGCCGACCACATCACGATCATCAAAGGCCCTTCGGCGCTGCCATTAGC
>JAAFHQ010000453.1 GCA_013298445.1 Chitinophagales bacterium
AAAAAGTATAAAAGCCCAGGATTGCCGGAATGGTGCCAAAAGCGCTAATGAAATAAACAAAGCGCCAGGTTTGTAAAGGTGTATTGTTTCCCGAGCGGGTTGCTGCGGCCACCAACAAAATGATCAGTGCCCACAGCAAACCGTATAAAAACCAATACCCCACATGCAACAAGGTGATGATTGATCTGCGCATTTTACCCTTTCTCTTTTTTGGTAAGATAAAGAATATAACTAAGCAGGGTAAACGCAAAGAAATAAATCAAAGCCAGGTAATGGACGTCGAGGATGTTGCTCTTGAAGCGCATTTTGCCCTGCAATTGCAAAAAATGGATCGCCCCATAAGTGTAAGGAATGAGGTACACATAACGCCAGGAAAGCGCAATGAGGGCAGCCACCACCAGCGCAACCCCTGCCCCGAGGGAGACCATAAAGTTTTTGAACTGGATGCTCAACAAGTATTGCAGGGCTACAATGGGCAGGGCCATTACATAAAATGAAGCATTGATTTGAATGAATTTACCCCAGGGGAAAGCCTCTTTGGGATACGGAATATGCCCAAAATACCAGGCTGGAATGGCCCCTGCCAGGTACATGCCCAGCCCAAACAACACGAACAATTGCAGCATCAAAAACAGCACAACAATGTACTTGGCAAAAAAAACGGTAGTCAAACTTTGGGGTGTGGTATGTACCTGTTTCCAGCCATTGTTTTTGTACTCCAATTGGGCAATTAAACTGGTCGCCAGTACAATCCCCATAGGTACGAGCAAGATCGACATTGATTCCCAGCCGTTGATGAGCCATTTTTCCCAAAAGGGTGTAGTCGAATAAATTTTTCCCAGTTTTTTGATGTAAACGAGGTGTACCAAAGTCAGGATTGCTGGTATAAAGACCCCGCCGATCAAAACCAGCCAAAAAGCTGCGCTGCGTTTGGTTTTCATCCATTCGCTTTGGATGCTATGCAGAAGAATAGTTGCCATGTTTTTAGTTGTTTACCAATTCCATAAAAATACTTTCCAGGTCATTTTTTTCTACCGCCAGGTGGTATACGTCGATGCCACTTTGTACAAGCTGGCGGTTGAGTTGGGCGATTCGCTCTGGGGGAAGGAGGGGTAGCAGCAACTTGCCGTTTTGCTGTTGAGCTTCGGGTTGTAGGGTTTTAAGCAATTGTAGAGAGCGGGTATTGTCGTTAGTGATCAGGCTCACGCGAGAGCTTTCCTGCTGTTTGTGTACCAGATCGGGCAAGGTACCTTCGAATAAGAGCTGCCCTTTGTGGATAATGCCTACATGGGTGACCAGTTTTTCGATCTCAGCCAGGAGGTGACTGGAAATCAGGATGGTGATCTGATGCTCCTGATTGAGTCGTTTGAGCAACTCGCGCATTTCGATGATGCCATTGGGGTCAAGACCATTGGTGGGTTCATCCAGGATCAGCAAGTTGGGTTGATTGAGCAAGGCCACGGCAATACTCAGGCGCTGCTTCATGCCCAGGGAAAACTGGCTGACTTTTTTGTTGGCGGTATCGGGCAAACCGACCAGCGCTAATACTTCAGGAATGCGGGATTTGGGGCACTGGTAGATTTTTTGCAGCAGCAGTAGATTTTCGGCGGCGGTCAGGTGCCCGTACAAGGAAGGGGTTTCAATCAGCGAGCCTAATTTGCGCAGGATGGCGACCCGGTTTTCGGCCAGGCTTTGGCCAAAGATGCGGATTTCCCCTTTTTGTTTTTTGAGCAGCCCTAAAATCAGGCGAAGGGTAGTGGTTTTCCCGGCGCCATTGGGGCCTAAAAAACCGTAAATGCTACCGGTAGGCACCTGGAGGTTGATGTCGTCCAGGATGTTTTTGCCGAGGGCAAATTGGTGACTTAAGTGGGTGGTTTCGATGCAGTACATGATTGCTTGGTTGTGATGAACCAAAAATACTGTACCTAAAAGTCCTCCACCCTAACGATTGGCAAATCGAGAGGCTTTGTCTGCAAAATGGGCTTTTTATCCTGTAAAATCAGAATGGAATATCCTCCTCATCATTGAAGCGGGAAGGCATGGTAATGATGTTGCTGGGCAGTGGGTTGCTGAACACATCGCTGGGGAAACTGCCAAAATCAGGATCATCCAGGTTGCTGAAGCGTGCAAATTCGCCGGTGAATTTCAGTCGCACCGTATCCTGGGCCCCGTGGCGGTTTTTGGCAATGATGATTTCGGCGATGCCTTTGAGGGATTGGCCTTGTTCGTCTTCGAGGATTTGGTAATATTCTGGTCGATAGATAAAGGTAACCATGTCGGCATCTTGCTCGATCGAGTTGTGAACAATGATGTCGTTGGCCACAAAGTTATGAGACCCTTCAACCGTTGCGTCGTATACCTCTTCAACCTCCAATGGGTTGATGGCGATAATTTCATCCCACATTACGTCAGACTCAATGTGTTTTTCGAGCTCCTGGTCATTGAGTACGTTGTTGATTCTTTTCAACCTTTCAATAGAGACGCCATTGTTTTTAATGCTGCCGGAATAACTCAATCCAAGGTGATCGAACAATCTACGATAGGTGAACCCTTGTCTTTGCATCGCAGGATAAATCATTAAGTCCCACGTTTCTCTAGGAAATACTGCGAAGTTAGGGTTATCATTTATTTGTTTCAAATCATCAATGAGTTGAGGAATGATCCTTCCTCGCTCCCCAAAGCAGCCCACATTCTCTAGGAAATTGAGTTGGTTCTCCGTCCCTTGAACAGAAACCTGGTACATACTGCGATGTTTGCCTTGAGCAATACAGTATATCGAAGAGCGAATATTCAATCTACTCAACAAATGTTGCACTTGCCATGCCAATACCGGGCTGGAAGATGCATAATATATGGATGCACTATTTTTTCTGCCTTCTGAGATTTTTTGGCTGATGTTTCCATCCGTACTCCAAAGGTGATTTAAAAACAAACTGATTCGAGCATTGTCACACTCAAATAGTCCAGAAGGCACTCTTTTCTGGTACGACCTTACCCTTTCAATCCCCAATCTATCGTACCATTCAGTAATGGGATGTTTTTTGCCATGGGTCAAATGATAAGGGCTAGGTAAATAAACATGCGCCCAATTGCCTTGCTCGACCAACCTTCCTTTTATCCCAAATAGTTTCTCTGCGGTTTGATTAACAACACTTAAATTTTCCTGATCAGCACTAGTATAGTGATAGGGCTGTTTGGGTAGGATACACCCATCACCAATAAGATGGGCAAGTAAGATCAATTCTTCCTCTCCTAGAATATTGGTAGGTTTGTCAATATTGATCCGAGCAGGTATTCCAATTCGATCACCAACTGCCAACTCCTCAACTGGTTTCCAGCCTTCAAATTTCAAAAATGGGTGGTTGGCGCTTGCCTTTATTCTTCTCCCTGTACGTGTGACGAGTTCAAAAACCTGTTTTTGGCCAGAAGAGAAGGCTTTGATAAGTTTAAATGGTTTCAACTTGTAGTCTTGATCCATCGAAACGACCCACACTGGCTCTTGCTCAGGCCGTTCCGCCAAGTCCTTGATGGTATAAAACTGCCCTGTATGAGCATCTTGTAGCCTCGCATCGCCTGTCAAACAGCCCGATTCACGCAAATCCGACAACTGCGGCCTTTTACTCCCGCCCCGCGTTTCCACCGCCCGGCTCAACTGCGACAAGGCGATTACCGGCACACTCAGCTCCTTAGCCAGGCCCTTGAGCGCGCGCGAGATGGCGGATACTTCCTGTTCGCGGTTACCCCCTTTACTTCCTTCGCCGCCACCACTCATCAACTGCAAGTAGTCGATGATGATCATTTGGATGTCGTATTGCATCTTCATCCGGCGGCATTTGGCGCGGAGTTCAAAGATGTTGATCCCCGGTGTATCGTCGATGTAGACTGGAGCGTCGCTGACGCGTTCGATGGCTTCCTTGAGGCGTTTCCATTCGTCTTCTTCGAGCTGTCCATTGCGCATTTTGTGGAGGGGTACTTCCGATTCCATGGAGATCAGACGTTGCGCCAACTGTATGGAGGCCATTTCCAAGGAAAAAACCGCTACCCCTTTGTTGTAGTCCAACGCCGCATTTTTGGCCAGGGAAAGTACCAGCGAGGTTTTACCCATACCCGGGCGTGCCGCCATGATGATCAAGTCGGAAGGTTGCCAGCCCGAGGTAATCCGGTCCAAATCCACAAAACCGGTCGGAACCCCAGTAAGGCCATCTTCCTTGCCCTTGAGTTCTTCCATTTGTTTCAAGGCCTTGGCGGCTAAGGAACTCATGGTATCATAGCTGCGGCTCATGTTTTTTTCCGCAATGGAAAAAAGTCCCTGCTCGGCATCGTCCAGCAGGTCAAATACATCGGTAGTATCTTCGTAAGCGTTGCGGATGATGTCGTTGGAAACCCGGATCAATTCCCGCTGGATGAACTTTTGGGCGATAAGGCGCCCGTGGTATTCGATGTTGGCCGAAGAAGCTACTTTGTTGGTCAATTCCACCAGGTAATAAGGGCCACCAATGGCTTCCAGGTGGGCCGTTTTTTTGAGTTCTTCGGTAACGGTCAGCAAGTCAATCGGTTGCGAGCGTTCGAACAAACGCAGCATGGCCCGGTAAATCAACTGGTGAGCATCCAGGTAAAAACTTTCGGGCTGGAGGATGTCCAATACAGCGGTCAAAGCATCCTTATCGATCATCAAAGCACCCAATACGGCTTCTTCCAAGGGAATGGCCTGTGGTGGCACTTTGCCGTAGACAAAAGTCGATAGGTCCTCGTTCTTCGAACGGGGTTTCCGACCTGTGATGCTCATATTTTTTTTGATCGATGGATCTTTGGGTTCCGCCATGATGGTATTGTTCTCTGCCTATGGACAGGAAGACAAACTTAAAGCTTTTATACCGGAAAAACGAGTGTGTGGAAAAGTAAAAGTTTGTATTATTTGTGCAACAAATTACTACAGCCTCGCCTCCAATCTCGGCACCATGCCCTCCTTCCATTCCCGAAAATCTCCCGCCTGAATGTGCGCTCGCGCCTCACCCACCAACCACAAGAAAAAGGACAAATTGTGCAGCGTAGCAATCTGCATCCCCAAAATTTCATTGCTTTGGACCAAGTGCTTCAGGTAAGCCTTGGAGTAAAAGCGGCTACTGTGGCAGGGACTATTGGCATCAATGGGTGAAAAATCGTCTTTCCATTTGGCATTGCGCATGTTCAGGATACCGTCGGCAGTGTAAAGCAGTCCATGCCGGGCGTTGCGGCTGGGCAATACACAATCGAACATGTCGATGCCCAGGGCGATACTTTCCAGGATATTGACTGGAGTGCCCACACCCATGAGGTAACGCGGCTTATCGGCAGGCAAAATACCACAAACCAAC
>JAAFHQ010000454.1 GCA_013298445.1 Chitinophagales bacterium
CTAAGCTAGACCATGCAAAAAAACTACATCAACGGCGCTTGGCTCGACGCCCTCAACGGGGGCACCTGGGCCGTTACCAACCCAGCCACAGAACAAACCGTCACCACGGTTCCCTTTGGTGAAGTGGCGGACGTTCAGGTGGCCATCGACGCAGCGGTAGCTGCATTTCCAGCTTGGAAAAACACCAACGCCTGGCAACGCGCCGATATCCTGAAAAAAGTCGCCGACCTGATGCGTACCCGCAGCAAAGAACTGGCCCAACTGACCATTGCTGAAGCAGGTAAACCTATGCTGGAAGCCAACGGCGAATGGGTGGTTGCTGCGCAGTTTTTCGAGTGGTATGCCGAAGAGGCCAAGCGCAGCTACGGGCGCATCATCCCGGCTAGCCGCAACAACAAACGGATGTCTGTCATCAGTCAGCCAGTGGGCGTGGTAGGTATTGTGACGGCCTGGAACTTTCCGGTGTGGAACCTCTGCCGGGTTTGGGCGGCTGCACTCGCGGCGGGTTGTACCATTGTGGCCAAACCCAGCGAATATACCCCCCTTACCGCAATGGCCCTGATGGAGTTGTTGGTGGAGGCCGGACTACCTGCTGGGGTAGCTAATCTGGTGTTGGGTGACGCCGCTGCCATTGGTGAAACCTTATTGGCCCGGCCAGAAGTGCGAAAAATTCACTTTGTGGGCAGTACGCGGGTGGGTAAAATCCTGCTGGAAGGCGCGGCAAAAACCAATACCAAATTGTCTCTGGAATTGGGCGGCAATGCGCCCTGCCTCATTTTCCCTGATGTCAATGTAGAAGCCGTGGCAAAAAGTGCGGCAGTGGCCAAATCCCGCAATTGTGGCCAGGTATGTGTGTCGCCACAACGCTTTTTGGTGCATGAGGAGATTTATGCCAGCTTTGTTGAACGGGTCAGTCACTACATGGCTGAACTCAAGGTAGGCAATGGCTTGGATGAAGGTACTCAAATTGGCCCCCTGATCAATGCCCGCCAACGGGAGCAGGTGGAGCAAATTGTGAGCAACAGCATCGCTCAAGGTGCGCACTTAAACACTGGAGGCCAACGCCCGGCTCACTTGAACAAAGGGTATTTTTATTCTCCAACTGTTTTGTCAGAAATGACCCCTGAGCAGGATATCTTCCGCAAAGAAGTGTTTGGCCCCGTAATGGGCATTATGCCTTTTTCTAGTACCGAGGAGGCCATCGCCCTGGCCAACGACACCGAATATGGCCTGGCCAGTTACCTCTGGACCAACGATTTGCGTACCTCCATCAAAGTATCCGAAGCGCTGGAATTTGGCATTGTGGGCATCAATGAATGGGCGGCGCATGCGACCGAAGCGCCTTTTGGCGGGTGGAAACAAAGTGGACTGGGGTATGAATGCGGGGAGGAAGGTCTGCAGGAATATTTGGAGAAAAAGTTGATTAGCATTGGCGATCTGTGATAACAACCTGAGGTGAATCTTTCGTGTCTTAGGTTTCTTAGGTGGTGAAAAAATATGCCGCTCGTTTTTTTCACCACCTAAGAAACCTAAGGCACTAAAGGTACACCTTAGCAATTATCGATCTTGTCGGATTTGCACCTTCTCCACCGCATTCCGCCCATACAACACCGGAAAATACATCTCCTCCACCCGCACCGGGTTCAAGGTATAAACCCCGCTGAAACGAGGCTCCAAATCCACCACAAACCGTTGTTTCCCAATGGGCAATCGCTCGCAGAAAATGCTCACTTTTTCGGCAAAATATTCCCGATGCACTTCGGGCGAGCGATAACTTTGTGGCTTTTTGAAATAGGAACAGCCCGCAGGAATCGGGATTTCAATCATGGCGTATTGCGCCTCCTTTTTGACCTCAATTTCGACCACCAATTGGGCAGGTTTACCAAATTGTAACTGCTTGATTTCCTCTCCATTTTGCTCCAGATGGCTTTTTACGGCAAAAAGATCGGACTTGGGCTGAGGGTTGGCATTCCAGGTTTGTTGATAGGCGGTGCAGAAAAATGGGCCTGCGCCATTGAGTTTTAGGGTCAAAGGTTGGCTGGCATCAAAAGTGGTTTGTAGGGCAGATGTACTTACCTCCCCACTAAGCGCACCCGACAATTGGAGTTTCCCCAACTGAGCCGTCTTTTCAAGCAATAAATCAGGCAGAATGGTCTTGAGTACAGCCGCTACTTCCAGGGTATTGCGCCAACCATAAGCACTACGTAAGCCATTTTGAGTGTACCCACGATTGGCCATCAGGTGGATGCGGATGCGACGCAGTTCGTCTTTTAAACCTGCCTTTTGGGCAATTTGGTAGGCGAGCAGGGTATTGCTCAGGCGGTTGTTGTACCAATCGTATTGCCAATCCTGAGTTGCCTCCGCTTCTTCCCAAAAAGCGCCACCATATACATCCAGTTTGCGGTATTTAAGCAAACTATCCAGTGAAGGCTTCAATCCAAGCTCCTGTTGAACCCAAAGCTTCAACAAGCGATTGTGTAGCAACTTCCGGGGTTTATTCAAAGAATCGCTGAGTTCCTTTGAAACCGTGATTTTTTGGCCAGTCTGCAAAACGGTTTCTAAGGTCTGTAAAAACTCCTGATCATTTTTTAAAGAGAATTGATTCGTCAACCAACGCAGGCCATTTTCAAGCGCCTTACTGGGATAACCCATGGTTTGGGCGCTGTGCAGTGCCCGTATCACGTAATTGCTCATCCAGATATTGGCCGCCCCATTGGCCCACCAGCCCCAGGATCCATCTGCGTTTTGGGCTTTCACCAGACGGGCAATGGCACTACGGATCGTTTTTTCGCCAGTAAAGGGCTTATTCAACGCTTGGCATACTTGTTTTTCACTCAATAAACCAATCAATTTACTGGCTGTTTGTTCATTGCAGGTGTAGGGATATTCCTGCAAGTAATGGAAGTCTTCCTGGAGGAGATGAAGCGCTGAGGGTTGGGCTCGGAACTGGATTTTCCCGTTTTTATCACTATAGTCCAACAGGGTATCGCGCTCAATGACCATGAAGTGGCCATCAGTTTCTAAGGTACCGATGGGGAATACAGGGATTTGGCGCTCTTCCCCGTCAGTGTATCCTTGCGGGGTTTCGAGGGCGAAACGAAAGGTTAGGGAATCGCCATTATCGGGCACCTTAAATTCGGTTTTCTCCACCATAGCTTCTTTAACCAGGCTTTGTTTTTCCGCGAGACGCTGCTCGGCGGCTTGGAAGTAAGTTTTGAGCTGGAAACTATCCTGCGTATAATTGAGCACTTTGCCGCTCAGGGTAGTTTGATCTCCATGCAGCAAAAACCGGGGGAGGGACAACTGCGCCATCAGGGGTTTGTAGGACTGGATGCTGCCCGTGTACAACCCTGCCCGGCGATTTTTACCAGCACCCAATACAAACACCTTCCAATTGGTGATGTCGTCGGGGAATTTTACTTTGAATTCTGCTTCACCACTGCGGTTGCTGCGCAGGCGAGGCTGCCAAAAAGCATGGTCGTGAAAACTTTTGCGGATACCAGAAAAACTAAGGGTATCGAAACGTTGCTCCTCTTCATCTAGACTAACTAATCCCCGGGAGCGTACTCCATCCACATAGTAACCCTCGGTTGAAGTACGGGCTCCTCGAACTGCCACACCTGGCACTTTTCCTGCTAACGAAACACTAGCCTCCTGGGTACGGGCAGTAACTGTACCATAACCTGTCACTACCACCTCGCTCAACATTGACAGAGATTCGTTTAATAGGATATCCTGCGAAGCATAATTCCGGTCATTTACCAACAATTCCTGGGTGCCGTATCCCGTATAACTGACCACAATAGTTTGGTAGCCTAATGGTGCAAACACGCTATAAGTGCCATCAAAATCTGTAACCGTTCCAACGCTGGTCCCTTTGACCAAGACCGAAGCCCCAATTAAGGGTTCTCCATTGCTATCCAAAATCCGGCCTTTCAGGAGTTGGCTTTGGCCATATTGGTTGCCAGTACGCATGGAAGTACTTGGTACAGGCTGAATGGGTATGTATTTTTCACCCAGTAACGACGGCAACAGGGAGTCGATTTGTTGAAATTGAATCTTGGATAAATCTTCGTACAGCAAGGTGTCCCTGCGAACCTGGATATTTTTGCGAAAAACAGCCTCTTTTCGGTTAAAAAGCAACAACTCATATGTGCCAGCGGGCAAATTGGGGATAAATCTCGTGTTCGGATTTAATACCAACTGACTGTCTGCTTTTAAGTTGCGGATGATCAAGAAGGAAAGATTTAAGGAATCAGCAATTGTTTTAAATGTGGGATAAAAAAACTGGTATTTACCTGCTCCCCTTTCCTGTTTTGCAGGCGTTTGATCAAAAACGATGGATCCTTTTACTGGTGAAAATGCCCGAACCGACTTGGGCGAAATGACATATTGCCCTATGGCTGGATGAGGCAAACTGCGGGGTAAAAGAACCTCTTTTTTACTTGCGGGAAATAGCTCATGTTGGTACAAACGTTCCCGGTTTTTTTCAACGGCATAACTGAACCCAGGCTCAAAAACAAAGGCGTTTTTGAACTGATTCATGCTCAAATAGGTCAAGCTTGAACCCGCATTAAATGGGCCTACATAATTGTTTTGCCAGGAACCATACGTGGTAAAATGGATGTTTTGAGGGTCATCCCAAATAAAAACACTGTCCTTGGCTTTCAGATTTTGAATAACAAAAATGCTGTTGCGGAGTAGCCCCTTTTCCACTGAACTAAAACTTTGGGTAACAGGCATCCGTTTGAAATGGGCCGGAGCACTTCCATTCGGCCAGAAATCTTCATTGAGCACCAACTCCAGTTTTTCTCCACGCCGCAGGAAAATACTGTCCAAAACGTACTCATGCTCACGGGTGCGAACGGTGATTTGATGATACCCCTCCGTGCCGAGAAAACTGTAAGGGTGCGCATCCCGAGTAAGGTGGGAATACACCAACTTACGGTTGAGGTAAATTAAGAAAATGGGCTGCATTTTTCCTCCCTTGACCACAAATGGGGCAAATTGGGCGATGTTTTGATAAAAAGTATCCTGCCGCAATGCCGAGTCCCGGCGAGTAAGCAGCAATTGTGGCGCGTAGCGATATTGATAATACAGCGCATCTTGAACTTGAAAAGTTTGGGCCAAAAACGGCGTCATCGGAAGCTTGTAGTTTCGATCCACATCATACAATTGGAAAGAAGGAAAAGTGTGGGGAGCAGCTTGTCTCCGATAACCAATCTTGGGGGTACGGTAACTGGTTTCATCACCAAACTGAGCATTGATGGCTCCTGCACTGAGGTCTACCCCTTTGGCTGGGTGCCCGGAGCCACGTTTCACCTGTACCTTGTA
>JAAFHQ010000455.1 GCA_013298445.1 Chitinophagales bacterium
CGCGGTTACAAAAAATCAAGCAGCGAAGCTGCGAAAAAACTTTTGGCATTACTATTCACCGCTCGCCGCTACAGGTGGATGGGTGCTAAATAGTTACGTTAAATCTTAATAGATCAAACTACCCAGACCACACTACTCGACATTTTTGTTTTTCAGAGGCGGAGGACATAACCAACCCCTACCCCTGTTTAAACAACTGAATCAACGCCGCAGTCATTGCTGTAACACCGGTACGAATTGTGCCCGGCGGGTGTGGGTTAAAAACCGAGCTGTGCAGCGGCGGATAGGTTTCAGCGGGTTTGGGCTGTAGATTTTCATCAAATTTGTTCGGATTGACAGAGCCCAACCAAACAAAGCCCAGCGGGATTTTGCCATCCAGACCATAACTTGAAAAATCCTCTCCAAAAGTGTAGCAAGGTTCCTGGCGCACCCTATCATTTCCAAGAGTTTGTTCAAAACTGGACTGGAGTTCATCCATCAACGCCACATCATTGATCACGGGCTTGGTGAAAAAGCCGCGCTCGATGACTTCGGGGAACAGCTCTTTCGGCAGCCCCGAGGCAATGGCTTCACCCTCACAAATCTGTCTGATTTCTGCCATAATTTTCTCGTAAACGGCCACACTGAAGCAACGCACCGTGAGTTTCAATTCCACCTGATCGGGCAAAATATTGTGCGACGAGCCCCCATGGATGCTACAAACCGACACTACGGTGGGTTCAAAAGGTGACATCGTTCGGCTAACGATGGTCTGCAAACGTACAACAATGCTCGAAGCCAGCACCACCGCGTCTTTGGTCGTATGGGGATAGCCCCCGTGGCCGCTAATGCCCTTGACAATGATTTTTGGCATTTCGATCAAAGCCATCGCTGGTCCACGCACGACTCCGATGGTACCCGCAGGCAAAGTGGGTGAAACATGGTAGGCCAAAGCGGCTTTCGGCAGTGGAAAATGATCGAACAAACCCGCTTTGATGAGTTTATCGGCACCATTGTCAAATTCTTCACCTGGTTGAGTCACAAACACCATCGTACCCGCCCATTCCGACTTCAATTTAGCCATTGCCCGAGCCACTCCAATCAAATTTGCGGAATGCAACGAGTGTCCGCATTGGTGCCCAACATTGGGAATTTTGGAAGCCCAGACTTCGCCGCGCAGGTCGGGTTGGGGTAAGGCATCACAATCTGCGCGAAACAGGTAGGTGGGGCCTTCGCCGTTTTTTATGACCGCCACAACGCCCGTTTCACGCACCATCTGGACCACATCACAACCAGCAGCACGCAGCTCTTCGGCCTGGCGTTGGGAGGTATTGAAGGTGTCCATCCCGATTTCGGGATTTTCGTTGTAGTGACAAAAGAGTTGAAAAATATGCTCGTAATCTGCTTCGATGTGCTGGCTGATGGTGTCTATTAATGGCATGTTGAGGATGTGTGGTGATGGAATGTGACAAATTTACTGAAGTTGCTACTTAGGTTTCTAAGGTGGTGAAAAATTAGGTCCTTCTTTTTTCTTTCACCACCTTAGAAACCTAAGACACCGAAGAAACACCTTAGAAGGCAATCTACTCCCAAATCACCCGCTCCCCCTTTTCAAACCAATACTCGTACTGCTCCGCATACTTCCGATTCAGCGCCTCCCGCCGGATTTTCAAAGTTGGCGTCAGCACCCCATTTTCTACCGCCCAGGGCTCCCGGGTGATGACCACCGCTTTTACCCGTTCGTAATGCGCCAATCCGGCATTGACCTCCTCCAGGGTTTGGATCAAAGAAGCTTGGACCATTTCCAGCGGCGTTTTTTGGCCAATTTCAGAAAGTACCGCCAGCGCCAGGGGCTGTGGAATGGAAAAGCCCACCACACACAACTGTTCGATGTAACTGTTTTTGGCAAAACCCCATTCAATTGGCGCGGGGACGATGAATTTCCCTTTGGCCGACTTAAAGGTATCCGACACCCGTCCGGTCAATTTCAAGTAACCATCCGGGGTGATTTCGCCCTGATCGCCCGTATGGAGCCAGCCATCTTGAATGACTTGAGCGCTGCGTTCTGGGTCGTTGTAATACCCGGCCATCACCCAGGGTGCCCGCATGATTACTTCTTGGGTTTGGGGATCGATGCGGATTTCGACATTGGCCATAGGTTTGCCCACCGTACCCGGGCGGATGTCGGCGCGAGGCATCAGTGTACAACCACCCGTATTTTCCGTCATGGCGTAGACTTCCTGGACAGCGAGGCCCAGTTTTTTGAAAAAAGCCTTGACTGAGTCGGGCGTAGGTGCCGCCCCGGTCAGCAATACTCTGGCTTTGCTCAAACCCAGCCCCTGAATGATTTTTTTCTTCAAAAATGCCCCCAGTACCGGAATCGAAAGCAATAAATTCAAGCGCTTTTCCGGCAAACGCTCCAAAATGGCCAATTGAAATTTGGACCAAATGCGCGGCACGGCCAGGAATATAGTGGGTTGGGTGCTTTGTAAATTTTGGGCAAAGGTATTGATCGACTCACTGAAAGAAATACTACCTCCGGTGGCCATACATGCACATTCCACAATGATGCGTTCGGCAATGTGATTGAGGGGCAGGAAGGAGAAAAATCGATGGTCGTCGGTAGAAAAATCGATCAGGTTGCCATTGACTTTTTCGTTGTGAATCAAGGCCGCGGCGTGGTAATAATTCAGCATCACACCCTTGGGTACGCCAGTGGTGCCAGAGGTAAAAATGACCGTCCACAAGTCATGGAGTCCAGGTTGTGGATTGCCTTCAATGGGTGTGACTCCAGCCAACAATTGATCCCAATCATGGCCTTCTTCAACCAATGAATTGCCTGCGTAATGGGGAAAGCGGATCAGCTCCACTCCTTCTACTACCCCCGAACGCATGCTGGCCCAATCGTCCAGTTTGCCAACCAACATTACCCTTGCCTCGCTGGCCGTCAATACCTGATTGAGCTCTTTGGCGGTCAGATTGGGGTAAAAAGGTACGGAAACAAAGCCCCCCATCATCAGCGCCAGATCACTGACGATCCAATGGTAGCAGTTTTTGGATACAATGGCAACTTTATCTCCTGGTTCCAGCCCCATTCCATGAAGCACCCGAACTAGGCGGCGCGCCATTTGCCCAACTTCGCGCCAGGAGTAGGTTTTCCAGTCATTTCCTTCCGGTTGACGCAAAAAAGCGGTGTCCCCTTTTTTTTGTTCCCATTCATAAAAATAAGCCGGAATACTTTTTAGGTCGGCTTCATTCAAGCCTTTAAGTTCTTGTTTGTCTTGCAGCGTCATGGACTGATGTTTGGTACAGTACTGAATCTTTTTAATCGGAGGGCATCAATTGCCACGTGCTTTAGCGCGTGGGTAGCAGGATCTTTTAAAAATGGGCTTTAGCCCTTGCTCAAAAATTAATTCTAGGGCTCAAGCCCATCCAAAAGGCAATCTTCATCCACGCGCTAAAGCATGTGGCAATTGATGTCCTCCGAGCAAAATGCCTACGGTAAGTATGTTTTCACAAAGTGTAATCAAATTTGAAACTGTTGGCCGTGCAAACGTTGCCCACCATCAACATACATGGTTTCACCCGTGATGTAGGATGCAAAGGGGGAAACCAAAAACACACTCAACCAGGCCACCTCATCAGTGGTACCCAGACGCTGCATCGGAATGGTTTCAGCCAGGCCATTCAACATTTCCGGGGGGTAATTTTCAAGCCCGGAAGATTGGATGATCCCCGGCGCTACGGCATTCACACGGATGTTGTATTTGCTCCACTCCACGGCCAGCGTTTTGGTCAGGTTGTCTACTCCGGCGCGGGCAGCACCAGTATGGGCCATCCCGGGAACGCCCCGGTAAATGTTGACGATGATGTTGAGGATAGACCCTTGTTTTTGGGGAATAAAAAAAGCTTTGGCCATCGCTTGGGTCATGTACCAGGTGCCATTGAGGTTGTTGTTGATGACGGCATTCCAGCCTTTTTCGGCCATGTCTTCGGCCAGAGAAGGGAATTGTCCTCCGGCGTTGTTGACTAGAATGTCCAGGCGTCCGGCTTTCTCTCGAATAAACGCCACGAGCTCCTGGATTTGAGCGCTATCGCGGATGTCGCACACCCGATAGTGGCAAGTGCCCAATTGGCTCAGGCGCTCCTGCGCTTTTTGGAGTTTTTCTTCCTTGCGCCCGGAGATAAAGACCTGGGCGCCTGATTTCAATAATTGGCTGGCGATGGCATATCCGATGCCACTCCCGCCGCCGGTAACCAGGGCAACTTGTTGGGAAAAAACGTTGGCTTGCAGCATAAACTCAAGGTGTTAATGAAAAATGGGTTGCAGGTTTGCAGGGTTTGTCGCCCGACTCCAAATTTTATAAAATTGTTGCAACAATCAGTGATATTAAGGGCACTATTTGTGTTTACTCATAGAGCTTGTGTAAAAAGTCAAAAAATGATCAACCCCATTTCCCCCCACATTCATCGCTTTCCAATCCCGCATCATCGAATAAAATAGCAAATCCAGCCTTTCCACCCCCATACTTGCCCTATGATCGCAATTCAACATACGATCATCAAAACCAAAAATCAACAAACTCAAATTTTTAACATGAACCCTATTGGTATCGTTGCTTTATGGTGGGGTAGTATCTTCCTCGCCATACTGATTTTTTTGCTCACTTACCGTTTTTGGTTCAGGCTGCTGGGAATTATTCTGGTGCCAGAAGACAAAATCGGGCTCGTCACACTGAAGTTTTCGCTTTTCGGCGAAAAGAAAGAACTACCGCCCAACCGGATCATCGCGGTGGATGGCGAAGCGGGTTTCCAGGCTCAAACCCTGGCCCCGGGGATCCACTTCTGGTACTGGATTTGGCAATACCACATCGAATTGCAGCCTTTGACGATTATTCCTCCCGGCCAGATCGGTTTGCTGATCGCCAAGGACGGTGATGAGTTGCCGACCAACTCGATTTTGGGTAAACGCGTCGACTGCGACGCTTACCAGGACGCTGCCGCCTTCATCCGCAACGGTGGTCAAAAAGGCCGTCAAACCGCCTACATCACCACCGGGGTGTACCGGATTAACACCTTCCTATTCGACCTGGTGTTGGCCCCGATGACCCAGATCAAGGAAAACATGTTGGGCATTATCACGACCCTGGACGGTGCGCCGATTGAGATAGGTCAGATTGCTGGTCGTGAAGTCTCCGATCACAACAACTTCCAGGACGCCGATGCCTTTTTGCGCGGTGGTGGCAACAAAGGTTTACAGCCGCAGGTGCTCCTGGCGGGTTCGTACAACCTCAACCCCTGGTTTGCACAAATAGAAGAACATGAAATGACGCAAATTCCGATCG
>JAAFHQ010000456.1 GCA_013298445.1 Chitinophagales bacterium
ACACCTAGTTTTACCACATCTAAATTTTTAGTATTACGTATAGATTTTATACTTATTCTACTTCCTGCCCACCAAGAAGCATAATCGCTTACTCATTTATTTCTGGACACCAAACACTGACTGAGTGATGAAAATTCAGCCTAAAACCACTTTGTGCATTTTGTTGATTGGCCTATTTTTCGCACCTCCTCTTTTGGCCCAATCCCTGAGTCCGCAAGAAATTGCGAAAAAAGCCGCAGCTGAGAAAGCGAAAAAACTGGCCTACGTGAAAAAATATTCCTGGCTCGCCATCGAAGAAATGCGCCGCACTGGTATTCCAGCCAGTATCAAACTGGCTCAAGCCGTTGTGGAATCCCATGCCGGAACCAGCCCCCTGGCCACTGAAGCCAATAACCATTTTGGCATAAAGTGTGGAAAAGAATGGACGGGCAAAACGATTTATAAGCTCGATGACGATCGGGATGCCAATGGATTTCTAATAGAATCCTGCTTTCAAGCCTACACAACAATTAGGGAGTCATACACGCGCCACTCCGACCATTTGTTGAACCCTGC
The DNA here is from genome assembly GCA_013298445.1 of Chitinophagales bacterium. GTDB lineage: Bacteria > Bacteroidota > Bacteroidia > Chitinophagales > Saprospiraceae > Haliscomenobacter. Next base: position 556 of record JAAFHQ010000456.1, read on the forward strand.
TAAAATGGACCGCTACGGCTATCTTTTTGCACTGGATGTGCTGGACTATCGTGCCTGGGCGGAGGGTTTGCAAAAGGGGGGCTATTCGACCAATCCTCTTTATGCCCAGATTTTGATTCAGACCATTGATGAGTTGGCTTTACGGGAGTACGATTTACGGGTACTTAATGAAATGAATACTGGGCGGAATTAATTGAAGCCTATTCAAATGTATTAACAAAAATCATTGACAGTCAATTTATTCCTCATTTTGTAGGCATCTGAATGTCTGCACTTTGGTATTGGGCTAAACAAACATCCCTTAGCTCCGTGCCAAGATCATGCTACATTTCCCACCCCTTCCTGAAAATACCCGCCTCTTTTTGCGCGATACAGGTGAAATGAGCCGGTTCATTGGCCGTTTTTTTGTAGAGGGGCTACGTCCTCGCTTCGAGGTAGCGGAATTCATCCATCAGTGTTTTGCCATTGGCTACAAGTCATTGCCGCTGATTGGGCTAACTGCCTTCATCATTGGCCTGGTGCTCACCATGCAATTGCATCCTACGATGGTGTATTATGGAATTGAAGCCCAAATTCCGGCGATGGTGGGGATTGCCATCATCCGCGAGATAGGCCCGATTTTGACTGCCTTGATTTTTGCCGGGAAAATTGGCTCCAGTATTGGCGCAGAACTGGGTTCGATGAAAGTGACCGAGCAAATCGATGCCATGGAGGTTTCGGGCACTAACCCTTTCAAATACCTGGTAGTAACCCGCACTTTTGCGGCCATGATCACCCTTCCTTTTCTCGTTGTCATTGCAGACGCCATCTCGCTGTATGGCTCCTATTTAGGGGTCAACATTTATGAAAACCTAAGCTTCCACCTCTTTTACGAAAAAATCCTGGACTACCTCTTTTTTATGGACATCCTGCCTGCATTCATCAAAACCTTCTTTTTTGGTTTTGCAGTAGGAATTATTGGCTGTTTCAAGGGGTATTATTCCAATAAAGGCACCGAAGGGGTAGGCCGCTCCGCCAACTCGGCGGTAGTGGTATCCTCCGTGGCCATTTTTATCCTGGACTTGATCGCTGTTCAGATCACTGACTTATTGTAAGATGAAAAAGCAAACTGATTCAGACGTGGCGGTTATTCGCATCCAGAACCTTTGCAAATCCTTTGGAACCAACAAAGTACTGGATCACTTCAATCTGGAATTGCACCAGGGCGAAAGCCTGGTCGTATTGGGCCGCTCGGGTTCTGGTAAGTCGGTTTTGATCAAATGCATCATTGGGCTAATTGAACCGGATCAGGGTAGCGTCGAGGTGCTTGGACAAAATGTACTGGATTTGGACCACGTGGGGCTGGACAAAATGCGCACTCAGGTAGGCTTTTTGTTCCAAAGCAATGCCCTGTACGATTCCATGACGGTGCGAGAAAACCTGGAATTTCCGCTGCGGCGACATTCCATCAACCTGAGTCAGGAAGAAGTGAACAAACTAGTAATGGAGGCACTGGATAGTGTAGGTCTGGAACATACCGTGGACCTGATGCCTGCTGAACTTTCCGGCGGCATGCGCAAACGCATCGCCCTGGCCAGAACCCTGATCCTCAAACCCGCAATCATCCTCTACGACGAACCGACTACTGGCCTGGATGCCATCACCAGTCTGGAAATCATTGCACTAATGAAATCCATCAATGAACGTTACCATACTTCCTCCATCATCATCACGCACGACATGAAATGTGTGAAGTTGGCTGCCGATCGAGTAGCCATTCTGATTGATGGAAAATGTTACGCTGAAGGGACTTACGATACACTGCGACAGTCTACTGATGAAAAAATTCACCCATTCTTTCAATAACTGACCATGAAAACTCAAGCTACGGATTCGGTAAAACTGGGCATGTTTGTATTAACTGGAATTGTAGTGCTGATCCTGACCCTGTACATGATTGGCAAAAACCGAGGCATGTTCACCGACAGTTTTGAGCTCAAAACTCACTTCAGGGCCGTCAATGGATTGATCTCCGGCAACAATATCCGGTATGCCGGGATTGAAATCGGCGCCGTCGAAAGTGTCGTTTTTTTGAATGACACCACCATTGAAGTGAACATGAACATTCAAACCAAAATGCGCAACATCATCCGGCGCAATGCAGTAGCCAGCTTGGGCACGGATGGTTTGATTGGCAATCGGGTGGTCAATATTTTTCCCGGGCTGGGCGAGGCCCCCTTGGCCAATGTTGGAGACGTACTGCCCTCCCAAGAGGAAGTAAGCACCGATGCGATGTTAAGAACGCTAACGCATACCAATGACAACATTGCCGCCATCGCAGAAGATTTGCGCCTGACCGTTCACCATGTCAGCACCAGCGCGCAATTGACCCGTTTGCTGGACGATTTGTCATTGAGCAACAACCTCAAAGCTTCGCTGCAACACCTGCACGAGACTACTGAACAAACCTCTGCCCTGATGTCGGATCTTACCCAAACTTTTGCGAAAGCCACTAAAAATCAAGGCACCCTGGCTACCGTATTCACCGACACGACGATGGCCGGGCAGCTCAAACAAACCCTGCAAAACATTCAAACGGTGGAGGGCAATGCCGTACGTTTGGTGCAGAACCTGAATCAAACCATCTCCTCGATTGATAAAGACCTCAATCAAAACAAAGGGACCCTGGGGGTGCTGTTGAAAGATACCACGCTTAGCAACAGCCTAAGGCATACGCTCAGTAATGTAGAAGAAAGTACAGAAGCTTTGAAATTGAACATGGAGGCCCTGAAGCATAATTTTTTGTTCAGGGGGTATTTCAAAAAAATGGAGAAGCAGAAAAAGCAATGACTTAACCATAAGGAGCAATGCAGCAAGACCATCCTAAAAAATGCCATGAACTGATTAATGCCAGTTGTTTGAGTGACTTCTATCACGATCAGCCCCTTGTAATGGGTCGAACTTGAGTTCAATACTTTGATAAAACCAAATGAAATGAAAAACAAACGCAATTTCCTGGTTACGGTAATGATTTTGTGGTTGGGTATGTACAATGGGATTGCGCAAACTGATTTATCCCTCCTGGGCGATCTGGCCGAGGAAAATAAAAAATCCGTTGAGGCGCTCGTGTTGTATCCAACTGAAACGAGGTTGGCCATACTCCAGGCGACCAAAAACCCGGAAATTTTGGTCAAAATGCAAAACATGCGTGAAAAAACCAGCGCAGCTTTTCGTACCCTCATCGAAGATTTTCCACGCAGCACCCAGGCGGTATTTTATGATTTGAACCGTTACCCCGGGCTGCTGGAATCACTCATCCTGCAAAGAAATGAGCCTGCTGCGATCCGCAAATCACTTCAGGTGCTAAACTCAGATAAGGTAGAAGAGGCTTTGGGAGTTGTCAATCGACAAATGTCCACTTTGATCCAAATCAATGACCTCAGCCAAACGACACGGCGGGCTTTTGACCGGCTCATTGCCGGGTATCCTACTGCTGCAAGGCAGGCTTTTACCCATTTGCTGGATTTACCGGAGGTCATCGATTTGCTGAACGAAGACCTGCGCTTTACGATTATGGTTGGTGATGTTTACCGCGATAACCCGGCCTGGGTCATCCAAAAAATGGATTCGCTCAATTTAGTCGTTGCCCGCGCCCATGCTGAGGAATTGGAAAATTGGAAAACCAGCATTGAAAATGACCCTGAGGCCAAACTGGAACTACAATCTGCTGCCAATGAGTACGCTACCGAAAATGGCTATGCTGTTGAAGCGGCAGAGGGAAATAACGCTGATGAGTATGCTTACGATGACGTGTATGCGGATAGAGATCCCGTCAATAGCCGAACTGATCGACAAATCGTACAGCATTATTACGATCCCTATCCATACTGGTACAGTTACCCCTGGTGGGAGCCTTACCCTCGCTGGCATCCTTACCCATTGTGGTGGGATTGGGGCGCTTATTTCCGTCCACGCGGCCAGGTGATCGTCTATTTGCCTTCGTACCATTTTATGCACTGGTATTTCGACCGCCCCCAACACCACGACCGTTACAACCGGCTCTCTACCCATTTTGTCCAACATTATTACGGGTACCGCAGCTCAGGCACCACCATTTCGATGGGGGTCAGAGACTGGCAAGACCGCAACCGGAGAATCATTTCCAATGATTTTATCGTCCCACAAAAAGAGCTATCCGAACGCCTCAGAGAGTTTGGCCGCTTTGACCAAGGCTGGCGGGAATTCAATACCAAGAACCCCACTAGAAACATTACTCAAGAAGAATTTTTGGATAAAAACAGCCAGAAATACCCTCAAATCCTGCGCTCCAGAGAAACTGCCAAAACGGAAATCCAGCGCGAAACGACGGTCAAACGGGAAAGAAATGCTGATTGGGCACCACCCAAAGCCAACCCAGTGCCCGAACCAATCTATGCTCCAAGGACTGATCAGCCCGCCAAACGAAAAGTAACGCCAGATCGTAAGCCGAATCTCCCTGGTAGTGACCAGCCTGTTCTTCGTGAACCTCGGCCAGCGCCAGTGCCCCGCACCAAACCGGATGAGGCAAAAGATTACCATCGACAAAAATGGGAGGAAACGAGTCCGAGGAAGGAACCTCGGCCGGGGGTGACGGTGCCGGTGCCGAAACCTAAGGAGACTCGGCCTGTGCCAGTGCCTAAATCGGGGGGAAGGGTGCAGGAGAAGCAGAATTGAGGGAGGGAATGCACTGGTTGGAAATTCCGATCAGTGCATTCTTTTTTCAGTTTCCTAATAGTCAAAATTTCA
>JAAFHQ010000457.1 GCA_013298445.1 Chitinophagales bacterium
CAACGGCTACGACCTGTTGTTTTTAATCGCTTTCACCTTATTAAAAACTTGACAAAGATATGAAAAGATCTTTACGTAGTGGCCTCCTCGCCTTGGGAGCCATGCTGTGTATTTTGGCTACTTCCATTGCACAAAACAGTACCTTGCTTGGAAAGGTGCTCTCCAAGGAAGGTGATGCCATCCCCGGCGTTAACATCCTGATTAAAGGAACCACCAACGGGACGACTACCGAAATTGACGGCACTTTCCAATTGGAACAATCGCCAGCCAACCCTACCCTGATTTTTTCCGCCATCGGTTTTGTAACTGTAGAAATTGTAGTCAACAATCAGCTGTTTGTTGAAGTAGTGTTACAGGAAGACACCAAACTCCTCAGCGAGGTGGTCGTTGCCGCCTTGGGCATCAAACGTGAAGAAAAATCACTGGGTTACGCCGCTCAAACCATCAATTCCAATGCTGTACTCGACGCCAAAACCAACAACTGGGTCGGTTCTTTGTCTGGCAAAGTGGCGGGTTTGAACATTCAGGGAGTAGGTGCAGGGCCATTGGGCTCAGCCCGGATTACCCTGCGCGGCGAGTCCTCGTTGAACCTCGACAACAACCAGGCCCTGATTGTGCTCGACGGTGTACCCGTGAGCAGCAAAATCACCGGCACTGGTTTTAATTCTCACTTGTCTGCCGATAGCCCGGTGGATTATGGTTCTACCTTGTCTGACCTCAACCCCGACGACATCGAAAAAGTAACCGTACTGAAAGGCCCTGGCGCAACCGCACTGTATGGCAGCCGTGCCGCAGGTGGCGCCATCATCATCACCACCAAAACGGGGGCGCGCAAAGAAAAAGGTGTAGGTATCACCTTCAACAGCAACTTCAGTATAGAGCAAGTCAACCGCTACCCCGATTACCAGTTTGAATACGGCGAAGGGCGTACCGATGCGTACTATTCTTATCTGGACAGCCCGGATGGCATCAACACCAGTACTTCTGCTGCGGCAGGTCGTGCCTGGGGGCCAAAATTCAACGGCCAACAGTATTTTCAGTACAACCCAGCATCACCAATTGGTAAGCCAACTGAGCGCACGCCTTGGGTGGCACACGACGATTACATTTCCGGATTTTTTCAATTGGGCAAAAACTACTCCAACAGCCTTTCCTTTGAAGGCGGCAACGAAAACGGCTCGGCCCGTTTGTCTTTGACCCACCTTAAAAATGAATGGATCATCCCCAACACTGGTTTTGAACGTTTGAACGCGGCCCTTTCGGTCAACCAGAAGCTTTCCAAGCGCCTGAAAATTTCTGGAAAAGCCAACTACACCAACAAGAAGAGCGACAACTTACCCTTGGCTGGCTACAACAATCAGAGCTTGATGTACTTCCTGATCATCGGTACTACGCCCAACGTGCGGCCAGAATGGTTCAAGCCTTACTGGGAACCAGGATTGGAGAATGTGAAACAAAAAAGCCCCTTCAACCCCGGCCCCGACAACCCCTATCTCGGCATGTACGAGATGCTGAACACTTTGAACAAAAATGGTTTGATCGGCAACGTTACGGCCAACTATGAGTTCTCGCCCAAACTGGATTTGCAGGTGCGCACCGGGGTAGATATGTCTTTTGAATACCGCTCCCAGCAGCGTCCTTTCAGCATGACCAAATTTCCAAGGGGGATGTTCCGCGAGGAAAACGTATTCAGTTACGAGTCCAACACCGACTTCTTGTTGACTTACAAAGACACTTACGGTGGTTTGTTCAACCTCAGTGTTTCTGCCGGAGGCAACGCCATGCGCCAGACATACGACTTTGCAGGCTTGTACGCAGATCAATTGGCACAGCCCGGCGTGTACCAGATTTCCAACAGCTTGGATCAGGCCGTAGCCGATCCGCTCAAAACCAGAAAGGCCATCAACAGTTTGTACGGAAGTGCCCAAATGTCTTACGACGAAAAAATCTTCGTCGACATCACGGGACGCAACGACTGGTCGAGTACCCTGCCTTTTGAAAACAATTCTTTCTTCTACCCCTCGGTAAGCACCAGTCTTTTGTTGAATGAAATTTTTACTTTGCCTTCCTTGGTGACTTTTGCCAAACTGCGTGCTTCCTGGGCGCAAGTAGGCAACGATACCCGCCCTTACCAAACGGCGCGTTACTACGACCGCATCTACGGCAACAGCTTTACCAATCCATCGCAGTTGTTCAACGCCGACCTGAAGCCGGAAATCACGAGCAGCTATGAATTTGGTTTGGATTTGCGTTTGTTCAAAAACCGTATAGGACTAGATTTGGCGTATTACAACAACGAAAGCCGCAACCAGATCCTCTCCATTCCGCTCGATCCAGTTTCCGGGTTCTCAAACGCACTGATCAACGCCGGCTTGATCAACAGCAAAGGAGGCGAAGTGAAGCTGATTCTGAAGCCTTTTGTAAATCCTAAATTCAGTTGGACCGCTACCTTGTTGTGGTCTACCAACCGAAGTTATGTACGCGAATTGGCCGATGGGATTACCAATCAGATCATCTATTCACACAGTTCCAACGTCAATATCGAAGCCCGCGTGGGTGGCCGCATGGGCGACATGTATGGCCGTGGTTTTCAGCGTTCACCTGACGGACAAATCGTCTATTCCACCAACGGATTGCCTGCGCCACTTGATCCGACCAACAAGCTATGGGGCAACGCCTTCGCGGATTGGAAAGGCAGTATAATGAACGAATTTACGATCAAAAACGTGCGCATCAGCATCCTCTTGGACGGACAAATGGGGGGCGAAATGTACTCCCAAACCAACCACAAAAACAACACCCTCGGCAAAACCAAAGTGACCCTGCCAGGTCGCGAAGGGGGCGTATTGGGTGTAGGTGTGGTCAAACAAGCAGATGGTACTTATGCGCCCAATACCACCAAAGTAGCGGCGAGTGCCTATTACGACAACTACTACCAGATCAGCAACGCCGAAGTCAACATCTTTGACGCTTCTTTCCTGAAAATCCGCGAAGTACGGGTAGAGTTCAACCTGCCAGGCCGCTGGTTGGACGGAATCGGCATCCAAAAGACCTCGGTAGCGATCTATGGCCGCGACCTGTTCAACTTCACCGATTTCCCTGGCTTCGATCCTGAAGGGGGCAACCTCAACAGTGGCACCTTGACCCCAGGCGTTGAATTGACCCAATTTCCCTCTACCCGTACCATGGGCGTGAACCTAACCTTCAAATTTTAAACCATCCAGACATGAAATTCATCCACAAAATATCCGTCATTTTTTTGGCACTCGCCTTCATGCTGAGCGCCTGCACCGAGGGCTTTGAAGAATTGAACCTTGATCCCAACCGTCCCAAAGAAGCTACTCCGGGTGTATTGTTGGGGCAGATGCAATACCGTTTTGTCAGCAATAGCATGCAGGCAGCGCGCAACTTCACCCATGAGTTGATGCAGGTAGATGCACCCCGTTCCAGCACCAGTGGCCAGGGTTTGCACCGTTACGTAGTGACACCTGGCGCGGGCATTTGGACCAGCTTTTATACGCTGCTGAGAGACGTGGAAGACATCTACCAAATCTCCGATGGTTTGAAGGAAAACAACTACAAAGCCATCGCCTTGGTTTACAAGTGCTGGGCGTATTCCATTATGACCGATTTGTACGGAGACATTCCTTATTCACAAGCAGTTAAAGCTGATGAGGGCATTTTTGAAGCGGCATTTGACCAGCAAAAGGACATTTACACCCAGATCCTGAAAGACCTGGAAACCGCCAATGGCCTCTTCGACGATACCAAAGCATTGACTTATGCCGGGGATTTCGTGTACAATGCCAATACCCTGACCAGTGGCAAAAACGTAGGCATTCAACGCTGGAAAAAATTCACCAATTCTTTGCGTTTGCGTTTGTTGTTGCGCCTTTCCAAACGCGATGGAGAAATCAACGTCAACGAGCAAATTAAGGCTATTTTGGCGGATGCCACCAAGTATCCCGTGTTTACAGGCAATGCCGATGAAGCGATCTTTCGCTACCCTGGTACTTTCCCCTACTTCAACCCTTACTACAACGCCCGTACTTTGGACTGGCGCGATGGAACGTACTTAACCGAATTTTTCCTGGGCAAACTCAATACGGACAAAGACCCGCGTCGTGCCATTTGGGCCATTCCGATTACTGTAAACGGAGCTTCCGTTTACCAGGGCATCAAGAGTGGCTACCCCACTACGCTGGAATATGTGGTAGGCAAAAACTCCAGTTACCCCGACGCGCTCAAAACCCTGCCACAAATGGGCGTGATGATGCCCTATGCAGAGGTGGAATTCATCAAAGCTGAATTGGCGCTGAAAGGATTCAATACGGGCAAAACCGCCAAAACACACTTCAACGCTGGCATCACAGCTTCGATGGTGCAGTGGGGCGCGACCATGCCTGCCGACTTCCTGACCCAGCCAAGCGTAGCCTACGATGATACGCAAAGCACCGAGAAGCAACTGGAACAGATCATGCTGCAAAAGTACTATGCTTACTTTTTTGTAGATTATCAAGCTTGGTTTGAAAAGCGCCGCACGGGCTACCCGGTTTTGCCCCGTGGCACCGGTATTCCTGCAGAAAACCAGTTTCCCTCCAGAGTGCCTTACCCAACCTATTTGCAATCGCAGAATGCTGCTAACTTGAATGCTGCGATCGCTAAGATGGGTGGGGACAATAGCAATGTGAAAGTGTGGTGGGAGAAATAAGGAAAACACCACAAACGAATATCTTTAACACATGAGTCATCCCGAATTTTTGAAAAGCCAAAATCGGTCATAAACCTAATCGCGGAGCGATTGAATTTAGAATAGCCCCGGTCGTCCGGGGTAAATCGTTGGGTCAAATTGGCGGCAACCACGGCAGTGGTTGAACTCAATTGAGCTAAAAGTTCAACCGCATCCGCGGTTGCGAAACCTTTTGCTACCAAAATACCCCGGACGACCGGGGCTATTCAAAATTCAACCGCATCCGCGGTTTGTCATCCCAAAAATTCGGGATGACTCATGTTTAATATCCAAAACCATGAAAAAATTTACCCTCCTGTTACTGCTCTTGTGTTCCATAAGCATCTTCGCTCAAAACCAAGCAACCAGCGTGATGCTCCCCAACGGTTGGTCGCTTACCCCCGCGGGCCGCTCCCTAGAAGTAGGGGATTTTCCATTGAATATAGCGGTGTCCAGCAACCAGCAGCGCATTGCGGTCACCAACAACGGTCAAAGCAAACAACAGATTCACCTCATCGACCCGCTGAGTGAAAAAGTGCTGGATCAGGTGGAAATACCCAAGTCATTTTACGGCTTAAAGTTCAGCCAG
>JAAFHQ010000458.1 GCA_013298445.1 Chitinophagales bacterium
ACTGCCAAACTTTGGCATGCCCTCCGCTGAACCAAGCCTGAGCCAGGCCATTTACGAAGCGCGCATCGCCAGACTGCGCCAAAAAATGCAGGCCGAAGCCCTGGATTTTGTGATCGTTTACGGCGACCGTGAGCACAATGCCAACACCACTTACCTCTGTGGTTACGATCCACGGTTTGAAGAAAGTTTATTGATCATTGGCAAAACGGGCTTGCCCCATTTGTTGCTGGGCAACGAAGGCTGGGGTTATGCCGAACTGGCGCCACTGCCAGTACAACGAGTGTTATTCCAATCCCTGAGTTTGATGGGGCAGGATCGCCTATCGGGCGTATCCCTGAGTCAGGCCTTAAGTGATGCCGGGATTGATGCCAAAAGCAGTATCGGAGTAGCGGGCTGGAAATATTTCTCCGCCGCCGAATTCGTCGATCCAGACTATTGTTTTGAAACCCCCTCTTACTTGATTGATACCCTGCGCAAACTTAGTGGCAACCATCAGCAGGTACGCAATGCCAATGCCCTCCTGATGAACCCGGACGATGGCCTGCGCATCTTGAACGAAGCGGAACAATTGGCCTTGTTTGAATTTGCTGCCTGCCATACCTCCACGGGTCTCAAAAATGTACTCTTCAACATGCAGCCGGGCATGACCGAAATGCAGGCGACCATACTGATGCAACTCAATGGCTTCCCCTTGGGAGCGCACACCATGCTGACCAATGGCCCGCGGGCAGCTTATGGCCTGCCCAGTCCATCGATGAACACGCTCAAAGTAGGCGAACCTTTTACCATGTGCATGTGCCTTTGGGGTGGCTTGAATGCCCGGGCGGGTTGGTTGGTACACGATGAAACTGAGTTGCCGGATGGGGTAGGGGATTACCTGCAAAAACTGGCCATTCCATATTTCCGGGCCATCGTAAAATGGTATGAACACATCGGCATTGGGGTGCCCGCCGGGGAATTGTATGACATCATCCATGGCGAAATCGGCGATCCTTTTTATGGGGTAAAACTCAATCCAGGGCACTACATCCACATCGATGAGTGGGTCCATTCGCCAGTGTTCAAAGACTCGGAATTGAAATTTAAATCGGGTATGGCCTTGCAGGTGGATGTGATTCCGGGCACTGGCACCGCCTACCACACCAGCAATATCGAGGATGGAATTGCACTGGCCGATGAGGCACTACGTGCTGAATTGGCGCAGAAATTCCCGGAAATGTGGCAACGGATTCAGGCACGCCGGAAATTTATGGCTGAAGTGATTGGCATAAAATTGAAGCCGGAGGTGTTGCCCTTTAGCAATATTCCGGCGTATTTGCCGCCGTATATGTTGAGCCCGGGGAGGGTGTTGACGGTACAGCAATAAAAAAAGGGCGCATTTCACGATGATAATGCGCCCTTTTTTTGATCAGTTGAGAACCTTACCGATTCCCCGCCGACATAAAGATCCTCCGCCAGTTGATCCCCTTGGCCAGGCTTCCTTCCTTGAGTGAGAACCAAATCAACAGCGGTTTGCCCACCACATGATCTTCAGGAACAAAGCCCCAGTAGCGAGAATCTTCGGAATTGTGGCGGTTGTCCCCCATCATCCAGTAATAATTCTGCTTGAAGGTATAGGTCTTGGCTTCTTTGCCATTGACGTAAAACTTGCCATTGCGCTCCGCAAAATCGTTGCCTTCGTATTTGCTGATTACCCGACGGTATAGGGCAATGGATTCAGCGTTAAGGGCAATGGTTACGCCTTTTTTCGGAATGTAAATCGGGCCGTAATTGTCCAGATCCCAGCTGCCAAAATGAGCGGTATCGTATGGAAACAAACGACTTTGGGTCCGACTCATATCGATGTTTTCGATCACGATGTTTTTATCCATCGCTTTGAGTTGGTTCTTTTGTTCGTTGTTCAAGATGAGCATCATGTTGGAACTCCCGCCATTAACCCCTTGTAGTTGATCCTCTTCCGAGATTCCCCAGTCGCTGAACTGCTGGGTGTTGATGCCGGCCCCTGAGGGGTTATACACCTGATACATGTATTGCAAGTACTTCGGAATAGCACCAGGCTTTCCGTTGATGTACACCTGGCGATTGCGGATTTGTAGGGAATCACCGGGCAAACCAATACAACGTTTGATGTAGTGGTCCATTTTGTCCATCGGGCGCGTAACCAAAGGGGCCTGCCCCATGGTGATCATGGTGCTGAACGGAGGGGGAATACTGCCCCGCCGGGAGTCGTAAACGCTCCAGGTTCGTTTGGGGAAAATGTATACACTATCCCCTTCAGGGTAGTTAAAAACGACTGGGTCATTGTGGTCGATGCTTTCAAACGCCTTAAGTCGATTGTATTTGAGCTTTGGTTTTTCCAGGTAAGATTCGGTATTGAGTATTGGAATGCGGTTGTGCAACAATGGCACCATCGCCACCGTTTGAGGCATCCGGAGGCCATAGCTGGGCTTGCTTACAAATAAAAAATCGCCCACCAACATCGAACCTTCCATCGAAGAGGTTGGGATCACATAGGCTTCAATCAAAAACATCCGAATAAAAGCAGCGGCAAAAACGGCAAAAATGATGGCTTCAGCCCATTCCCGAATTCCGGATTTTTTATAAGGATTTTCGGACAATAGTTTTTTGTGCTGCCGTTCATTGGTCCGGGATTCGTGCAGTTTATTGCGGTAATCCCGCTCCTTAGGTAAGATTGGCCCTTCGTACTTATCCGTTTTATTGGTCCCCAGGTACAGGAAATAAAAAGGGGCAAACAATACCGCCAGGGCACTGTGGTAAAACTTGAGTTTACCAAAAGAGCGTGCCATATCTACGGCCAAACCAGCGTAGATGAAGATGTTGACAATGGGAAACAAAAGAAAGATGGCGTGGGTGGCTTTGCGTCCAACCAGTTTACACCAAACAATAAAGTTGTATCCAGGAACCAGGCCTTTCCAGGCGGCTTCTCCACATTTTTGAAAAATGAAGTATAAACTTACACTCAACAATACGTAACTCAGTACAAAAAACAGGATCATGCTGTGCGTAATTTGTGTGATGGATTGTACGAAAGCCCAAATATAAGGCTTTCAGGGTTAGTTGGGTAACCTTAAATAAAATTACAGCCTTGAAGCAAAATTTAAGCAGGTTGTAAGTCAATTAGCGTCACCTCGGGCAAAATACCTACCCGTCCTGGATAGCCTAAAAAGCCCAGGCCACGATTGACGTACAAAAACTGCTCGCCTTGCTGATACAAGCCCGCCCATTGTTTGTACATGAATTGGGCCGGACTCCATTTGATCCAGCCGGGAATTTCTACCCCAAACTGGAATCCGTGGGTATGTCCTGAAAAAGTAACGTGAATGTCCTTAAATTCAGGCACAATCTGAAAATCCCAGTGTGAAGGGTCGTGTGAAAGCAAAAGTTTGACATTGACCCCGTCCGATCCCTGGTGTGCATCGGCCAGGCGGCCCATTTTGGGAAACTGTGGTAAGGCCGAATAGTTTTCAACGCCAATCACCGCTATTTTTTCGTCATTGATGTCGAGGATGCGGTGCTCGTTCATCAACAGATTCCAACCCAATTTTTTGTGGATGCCTTTAAGGTTTTCCAAGTTGGCCTCCTTTTCCTCCGCATTTTTCCAGTTGTGGTAGTCGCCGTAATCGTGGTTTCCTAAAACCGAATACACCCCATACTTGGCCTCAATTTTGTCAAAAACATCCATATAATCTGCCATCTCATCGGCGTGGTCGTTGACCAAATCTCCGGTGAAAAAAACCAGATCGGGTTTTTGCGCATTGATGATGTCGATGGCGTTTTTCACCGGGTCTTTAAAGGTGAAACTCCCGGAGTGGATGTCCGAAATTTGTACAATTTTTAAACCAGCGAGCTTGGGGGACAAACCTTTGATGCCAATGGTTTGCTGAAACAGCTTATACCGATAAGGATTGCGGAGAATGCCGTAGGACAGGGTGAAAAATGGGATGGCGCCAAAAAACACGCCCATTTTGCTTAAAAATTTGGAGCGACTGATGTCAAAATTGGGATCCCCGTTCACGCGTTGAGCCACCCACATGGTCAGTCGGCGCAAATCGTCGATGAGCAACATGGGTACAATCAGGAACTTGGAAATGTAAATGATAAAAACGACTGTTCGGGAGTAGGTCTCCATATTTTTGCTCCAGCCATCAGCCCAGCCCCAGTTATGGGCCAGCAGGTAAAAAACGCTGAATGCGGTCAGGCCCCAGAAAAAGCCGTAAGCAATATTTTTTGCCAACATCGACCAGTCTTGCACAATCAGCTTAACCGCTTGAAAACTATAAAAGTCGATGACCAATAAAACAAGGATGAAGATGGTGAATCGCATTTTGATTGGATTGATAAACACTCGTTTAACACTAGAATAAGGCAAAGGGATTAATTTTGCGTGTAAATTTGCGTTTTCTTAGACCATAATTCAAATATGCTGGACAAAATACCCAATCTTAAGCACCTCGATAGTGGAAATTTTTTCCTCATCGCTGGCCCTTGTGCCATTGAGGGCGAAGACATCGCCTTTGAAATTGCTGAAAAAGTACACCAACTGTGTACCCAATTTCAAATCCCCTACATCTTTAAAGGCTCTTACCGCAAAGCCAATCGTTCGCGCCTCGATTCCTTCACTGGCATTGGCGATGAACAGGCTTTGGAAGTGTTGAAAAAAATAGGCCAGCACTATAACATTCCCACTACTACGGATATTCACACCGATGAAGAAGCGGCCTTGGCTGCTCAATACGTTGATGTGTTGCAAATCCCGGCCTTTTTATGCCGCCAAACCAGCCTTTTGGTTGCTGCAGCCGATACCGGGAAAGTGGTCAATGTCAAAAAAGGACAGTTTATGAGTGCCGAAGCCATGAAGTACGCCGTGGATAAAATTCGGCAATCTGGCAACGAAAAAATCATCCTGACTGAGCGTGGGGTGACCTTTGGATATCAGGATTTGGTGATCGATTACCGTGGGTTGCCAGTAATGCAATCTTTCGGCGTACCCGTCGTTTTGGATTGTACTCACTCACTCCAACAACCCAACCAAGCCAGTGGCGTAACGGGTGGCCGACCCGCCCTCATTGAAACGGTAGCCAAAGCGGCCATTGCTGTTGGGGTAGATGGCTTGTTCCTCGAAACGCATCCACGTCCCGCTGAAGCCAAATCCGATGCGGCAAATATGTTACCTTTGGAACGTTTGGAAGCGATGTTGGAAAAATTGGTGAAAATCCGCAAAGCTATTATAGGTTGAGGAAGGTTTAGGGAGGTTGAGGAGGTTGAGGCTACCGCGAGCGATTTTGACAAA
>JAAFHQ010000459.1 GCA_013298445.1 Chitinophagales bacterium
CGCACGGCCGTGCGTCTCTACGGCGCGTTGCCCCAAATTTGTCAATATGGTTCTTGGATAGGGGAAAATTCTCACCCCAGCGCCACATCCAAAACCATCATGATGCTAAACCCTGTCAACGTTGCCATGGTCGCCAGATCAGTATTGCCCGCTTGCTGCGCCTCGGGGATCAATTCTTCCACCACCACATAAATCATGGCACCCGCAGCAAAAGCCAACGCATAAGGCAAAATAGGCTGCATCACCAACACCGCAGCGGCGCCAATCACCCCGGCGATGGGCTCCACTATGCCCGACAACTGCCCGTACCAGAAAGCCTTGCGACGCGACATGCCTTCCCGGCGCAAAGGAACAGACACCGCAGTACCTTCGGGGAAATTTTGAATGCCAATCCCAATCGCCAGTGCTACCGCTGCGCCCAAACTTGCACTGGGAATACCCTGAGCTACCGCGCCAAACGCCACACCCACTGCCAAACCTTCGGGGATGTTGTGCAGCGTAATTGCCAACACCAGTAAAACACTCCTCCGCCAACTGGTGGGCACACCCTCGGCTTTGTCGAAACCCAGGTGCATGTGCGGCAAAAACTGGTCGATAAAATGCAGGAATAACCCCCCACCCATAAAACCAATCAAAGCGGGCAACCAGGCGGGTAAACTTTTGCCCTCGCTCATCTCAATGGCCGGAGCCAAGAGCGACCAAAAACTCGCCGCAATCATCACCCCAGCGGCCAGGCCCAACATGGCGTCGAGTACTTTTTGATTGATGGTTTTGAAGAAAAAAACCAATGAGGCTCCTAATGCTGTCACTCCCCAGGTGAAACAGGTGGCCAACAAGGCTTGCAGGATGGGATGCAAGCCGATGAAACTTTCGGTAATGGTATGTAACATAGCATGATCTTTATTTGATTGACCAAAAATATAATTTAGATTGGTCTAAATAAAGATTGAGGCACTGCTTTTTTGAACCTACAATTAACGGGTTTTACGATATTTAAAAGATAAAAATCCTGGAAAATACAAGATGATTTACAACTCTTCAACCTTCGAAGCCTTGATTTGTGGAGCTTGAGGTACATTGATCCCGGCTTGATCAAAACGTTTTTTTACGGACTCAAACATGTCGCAGGAGATGACAAAGGCATCGGCAGAGTTTTTGGCCCAAACCCAGGCGCGTACCCGGATGCCGTATTCATCAATTCGGATCACCCGTACCAAAATTTCCGGCTTACCGTTCTCAACGTCCTCGGGAGTACGATTGTCGCAGCGCAAGGGATGTTTTATGGCTTCATCGAACAGGATACTTTTGACCAAATCGATGTCCGAGCGGACATCCACCGAAATTTCAAACCAGGTACAAATTTTATCGTCTGCAAAATCGGCATTGATGATGATTTCCTGATTGATCACCGAATTGGGAATGATGATCCGGCGGTTTTCAAAATCGCGGATGATGGTGTGCCGCAAGGTGATGTCCTCCACTTGCCCGCTGAGCTTGTTATCGCGCAAACGCAAACGATCGTTGATGCTAAAGGGCTTGAAAATAACAATAAAAATACCACTTATGATATTCGACAAGGCGTTTTGCGAAGCCAAACCTATCGCGACCGCCAAAATTCCCGCTGCTCCTAACAATGAAGTTGCGATGGCTTTTAAACTAGGCACCGAAGAAATGGCCCAACCAATCCCAATCACATAAATCACCCCAGACAAAAAATGCCGCAAAAAATGGTAATTGATCGGGTCTCCTTTGATCAGTTTGATGGCTTTTTCGATGAAGCGTTTGGAGACACGATCCATGATGTAAGCCACAATGGAAGTGGCCAACAAGATGCCGAAAAAGGTGACGACCAGGCCGAAATGGGTGCGGAAAAATTCGTTCATTGTAGGGTGTGTGCTTGGGGGTAAAGGTAGTTGGTTTTTTAGAGATAAGAACAAGAAAAAAGCTGGGATGGATAACGGGTAGCCCGAAAAAATGAAAGAACATTGTAATGTTTTAATTGCAAAAATATAGGCAATCGACAAAATTGCTCCTTCACCATTTTCCAAAATCATTATGCGCATATATTTAGGAGCCATGCGTGCCGCCGAATGGCACTGGAATAATTCTGGGTTTACAGTCCCAACAGCAGGAGTAAAAATAGGAGCTATGCCTGTCGCCACTTGGCACTGCGACCTCAGCTTGCGCATTGCCACAGATCAGAATAATAAATTTGCCAAAATTTCACCAGTCCACCCTGTATTGAGATTTAAAATAATTTTTATTTTTCACGAATAAATGTTTTGAATAATAAAATAATAAGGTATGTTTAAGTCATGTTTTTGTGGATTAAGAATTAGACGTAGATATTAAAAAAAATTAAACTAAATTCAATATGCCAAGCCTTAATGCCGAGAATCGGCCAATTTTGTATAGCCACCACATTTTTCTTTTTCCATTTGTTTGGATTCAACAGGGAGCTTCTGATGACCCTAATTCAACTGACTTTGACAACCTTGTAACAGCAATTATCGATGGCGAAGAGTCAAAATGGGAGTCAACCGCTTTTGAAATAGATCGAGTATTGAACTACAATGAATATAATTATTTTTATGAATATGTCAGGGAGGTGCTGTATGATTTAGAAACCATTGAAAAAAAAGGGGAGGACAATCAAAGGAAAAAAACCTATTCAACGTTATGGTCCAATCGAAATGACAATGTAGGGATTATCAAACACCTGAGATTTGACCCCAAAGGAGAGAAAGAATGGAAATACTACATAAAACTGGATCATGATGGCAAACCTGAGACCCCCGATTTTGATTATTGTTTAGATGTAGATAGCATCTTTTTACATTTGTATCAAACTGGTGTAGGCGTTATTTCAATTCATTTGAACAATTACAATGAAAAACAATCATATCCCGAAGACATTTTGAGAATTAATCAATTTGGCCGAAGGGTATATCCACCTTATTTTAGCCTGGATCCTGAGTTAATTGGAACTAAAGAAGCTTTTGAGAGCCAGGATTTTACTAAAATTGGTTACCAACTTCCAATTGGACTCGCTGTTTCCAGAGATGACAAAAGTAAAGATGAAAGAAATCAGTGGCTCAATCAAAGTTTTGCAGCTTACCGAAAAAAAAAGGAAGATTTTCAGGGTGACAATAAGCCTATTTTTTTACAAAACCCATTTCATTTGCCTCCTTTTATTGCGGAACCTTTTTTGGGTAAAGTCATTTCAACAATCCCAGACAACAACACTAAATTTCTGATCACTCCTGCGCTCGATGATCGAATGTTTGTAGTTTGTTGGTATGGTAATGATGAAATTTCCAATCGATTAAAACCATACAGCCAAATAATTGATCATAAAAAAAGGGTTAGGAGAAGCGAAAAAGGCCTGAACAAGTTTGAAAAAAATACAGTTTACCCCCATAAAACAGACGAATGGTGGTATCGCTACACTTTTGTAGATGGCACTGAAGCTACCTGCCAAAACGATGAAATGCTTGAAGGCTTATTAACCAAAGCAACGAATGCACGTTGGGCAAAAAATGGTCAATTTTTTGGTGTTACTAGTTTTTCGTTTGTGTTACTAACCCCTACTTTGAGCACTTTGCGGCGTACCGGACGTGCATTTGTGGTTCCACCATTACAAACCATGTATTACAAAATGGTAGAACTGGTTTTGGTGCAAAGAGCCAGTGTTCAACACTTCTCTGATCAGGTTGCTGATATATCAAAACTTCCAGATTCAAGAGAGGATATTAGTGAGAAAATAGGTGATTTGTATAAGCAATACATTCGATTTGTAAATAAGATATTTTTTAGAGAAGTAACCGCACAAACTCAAGGCAAAGAACTGTACAATATGCTCTTGGAACAATCAAGTATTGAAAAGTACGTAAAAGACTTGGATTCAGAGATCAATGAACTGCATAATTATGTCTTGCAAGTAACGGATCAAAGCCGGCTTAAAGAAGAAAAAAAAATAAATCAGTTGATTTCTCAAGTATCCCTTGTTTTTCTTGGCCCTTCAATTTTAATTGCTTTTTACGGAATATCCATATTCCCAAATTTAGAAGGCCCTAGTGCCTTTTGGCCAATAATTTGTTTATTGCTTTCACTCATTATAATTACTTATTTATCAGGAAAAATAATTCAAAAACCAGGAAAGGATTTTAAACTTGAAACAATTGTGAGAATAAGTTGTTATTGGTTTGCAGGTATGCTTATTCCCCTTTTCTTTTTCCCCTTTGTTAAGGAGGATAAAGACGTAAGTATAAGCGTAAAAGATTTGGAAGAAAGCATGAAACGTCAACTTAAATTGGAACAAAAAGTGATTCAGCTCCAAGCCAAAATGGATTCATTACAACGCTTAAAACAGCAGCCTATTCCTAAGGGAAAATCCAATAAGTAAAATTTGTACGATCCAGCAAAGCAGAAGCTGTTAGGTTACTCTTTTTGAAATCTTTCCTACCTTGCACCTTCAAAAAACAAAGCACGATGAACTACTGGCTCGTCAAATCCGAACCCGACGCTTACAGCTACGATGAACTAGAACGCACTGGCCGCGGCATGTGGGATGGTGTACGCAATTACGCTGCCCGCAACAACCTGCGCGCCATGCAGGAAGGCGATCAGGTTTTGTTTTACCACAGCAACATTGGTTTGGAGGTAGTGGGCATTTGCCAGGTAGCCAAAGAGCATTACCCCGACCCCACGGCGGAATCGGGCGATTGGTCGGTGGTGGAGGTGACTCCGGTGCGTCGTTTGAAGCGGGGAGTTACCTTGAAAGAAATCAAGGCTACCCCGGAATTGGCGAACATTGGATTGATCAAACTGAGCCGTTTGTCGGTGATGCCTGTGACGGCAGAGGAGTTCGAGAAGATCCTGGCGATGAGTGAGGAGTAGTGCTCCATTTTGGTCTAAGCGCCGAAGGCGCAAAAAACTAAGGTGTACTAAGGTGTCTAAGGTGGTTCAATTAAAAATGGCTCTTCGAGCCATACTTTTGTTTTTGAACCACCTAAGGCACCTTAGCACACCTTAGGGTGGTGTCACCAACCATTTCCCGTTATTCCTCATACCATTCCGACTAAACCTTCAGTACCCGCCAAAAAGTCGCTATTCCCTGGTAAAAAGAGCCCCTTTTACCAAAATTACCAGCAACAAAATGCTCTTGCTTGGGATCGTAATTCCCCCATTTTCAAGCCCAACATGCGATTGAAAAACCAGTAGTTTGCTGTCCAGAAACAAAACTACATGAACGACTCAAACATTCTGGACAAGCCGACTATCCACCCGGCGATTGAAGCCAAATGC
>JAAFHQ010000046.1:0-12011 GCA_013298445.1 Chitinophagales bacterium
CGCACGGCCGTGCGTCTCTACGGTGCGTTGCCCCGATTTTGTCATGTACTCAAATCATTTTGCATTAAAAGTAGCTTAATAGAGATTCTTTATGCCACTAAAATTCTTCCCCGACGAACCGCCTGCTTCACCTGAATTTATCTCCCAAGTTGAGCAGGAGCTTCAACTCAGCTTTCCCTTAGATTACCGCCAATTTTTGCTCGAACACAATGGAGGGGTAATATGGCCAAACCATCTCAACAATGAGCATTCTGATGACGAGTGGGAGCATACCTGGATCGAACGTTTGCTAAGCGCACAAGACCTCCTTTTTGCTCACCAGCACAACACATATGATTATCTGATAGAATCGATCAAGGAAGAGGAGGCGGAAAAATACCCGATCGACCTGGGTAAACTAATCGTGATCGCTCATTGTGTGAAAGGAGCATTTCAACTCTATTTAGGCGCTGAAGATTACGGGAGGGTTTATTTTACCAACTATGGCGACGGGCAGGGATTTAATCGCACTGATTATTCTTCTTTCCAAGTCCTATTAGAATCTCTTATCCTTTGGGATGATGATGAGGATTTACCTCCTTATATTGATGGGAAAATCTTCGATATCAATTGGTTTTGGGCAAATGAGCAATTTAACCTTGGTCGATTTCAGGAGCTTTTACAAGCGTATGGTGGTGATCCCAATAAAATCCACCCCATTTGGAGAAAAAATGTGATTCAGCAATACATCGATTACCCGGAAATTAGGACTTATTTATTAAGCGTAGGTGCAAAGTTGGATGGTTGCCTGGTGCACGCCCGATCTATCCCGACTTTGCAATTTTTATTGGAAGAAGGAAAACTGGACATTAATGAACCTTATTCAGGTAAATATCCATTACATGTTTTTACTGAAATTTCGTCCTACTATTCTAGTTGCGGTAATTTGAAAATAATGAATTATCTCCTAAAAACCCACCAAAAACTGGACCTATCGATAACCGACCATAAAGGACGATCGGTCATCGACAGATACCAGCAACTAGAA
This sequence comes from Chitinophagales bacterium, assembly GCA_013298445.1. GTDB lineage: Bacteria > Bacteroidota > Bacteroidia > Chitinophagales > Saprospiraceae > Haliscomenobacter. The sequence continues at coordinate 1,028 of JAAFHQ010000046.1, forward strand.
CACTTTATCCAAAATTGGGAACAAAAAAGGGGGAACTTATTCAAGTAAAGTAAACCTAGCCAAGGCTTTGTCTTCAATCTTGGCTAGGCGCAACAGCTTTAAACAAGCGCTTAATTGCCACTCATCACGACCACCCGGCCGGAGAGTTTCAATCGTTCATCGCCGATTTTATACAAGTAGGTGCCTGCGGGTAAATCCGCAGTTTTCAGTTCAAACGAGTGATCACCATAAGCAGCAACATCCAGAGCTTGCTTACGAATTACTTTTCCGTACACGTCAAAAAATTCCAGGTTGTATTGGCCTGCTGGCCAGTCACTAAGACTAACCTGAGCTTTGGCATTGTTGTGGGTTGGATTGGGATAAATGACTACGGCTGATTTTTCATTCAACATGTTGGTGCCAAAACCAAGGCCTTCTGTATTGGGTTGTTGGAAACTTGGACAAGGAGTACTTTCATAAATGCGCACGTTGCGGAACTGCGACTCACTGGTATAGGGCGCTGCATCCATGTCGGCGGCAAAGAACAAATACTTCGTTGCTCCGGTATAGAATTGCCCCACTTTGATGGTATACTTTTTCCACGCACCATTCCCTTCATAGTTGCGGTAATTGGTAATCCCCCAGGATTGAGTTCCCCACAGTTGGAAAGTGTAAGGAGCTGAGATGTTTTCATCATCGTCGAAACCAATCCCGTGAATTTCACCCTGCAGGGTAGAGCGGAACTCAAACTCGATGTAAGTATTGGCCGTAATGTTGTAAGCCAATGGAACAGCTTTCCATGCATTGTTCTTGATGGTCATGGATTTGCCTAAGTCAGCCACTGTTGCCGTACCACCATCCTGAGAACCACCAAAAGATACCGGAACCGTCTTACTAAAGTCGATATTGGTACAAGTGGTATTGGTTGGTGGGGGAGGATTGCCGCCACCAGATGACTGCACACAGAAGTTGGTCAGTGATTCTTTGGTGAATTGTCCACCTTGGGCAATGACTACGTTATTGGCATCCAACAACTTGAATGACCCGTTGCCATAGCCGCAACAAATACCATCACCAATTTTGTCCAGAATACGCAGTCTGTAGCAGGCAAACGGAAGACATATCGTTTGTTCTACTTTTTGCCCTGCTGTTTTATCAACATAGGGCCCACCCTTCGCTACAACAGCCCCTGCCGGGTTGAGTATTTCCCAGGTGGTTTCGCTACCGAACATGTCCAGAACAAGGGAAAAAGTAACATTGGCGCAAGTGGCTGTACCTGTGCCGGTTCCAGTACCAGTTCCCGTTCCGGTGCCGGTACCAGTTCCGCCTCCACCTCCAGTTGGGCAAGCCACCAAACAGGTAGCTGCCGCAATCCGGTTGCGAATCAAGGTACCTGGTTGAGAACCAAAACCGAGCGTGAAGTTGATTCCTACCCGGTTGAGGTGGCAGTAAGACATAATTGTTCCACCCCCAGTAGGTGCAGTTACGGATGCCGCACAGTTGCCTTCGGTAAAGCCAGGACAAGCATCCAGGGCTGTATTGTTGCCGTTCCATACGCAGGCATGGGTGTGCTGGGAACCCAGAATGTGACCCAATTCGTGAGCTACTACCATAACCGTGAAGGAGAAAGTAGGCACATTGGAAAAGGTTTTGCCAATGCCAGAATACCCCATCTTAAAGGAAGTATAAGGCCGACACAAACCATCTACCACCGCAATACCTCCATTGCCTCGGTAAGAAAGCAACAATCCGGCATCGCCATTAAATGTAGTGCGGGCGCGTTGGAACTGGGTGAGCAAACTGTAAGTATCCGAGCCTGAGTAAGGACTGGTGGTATTCCAGATAAAAATTTGTGACAAAGTCAAACTTATGCCATCATTAGCGTATAAGGTAGCTACCTGATTAAATACACTGGTGATGTATTGGGTGGTGCCATCTTGCCCGCCTTTGTCTACAAATACATCATTGTCCACTTCCAGGTAAAGCCGAACACAGGATGCCGCACCCCTTAATTCCGGAGCATCCCTTAGCTCTTCCGGCCGGTAAGCCTCGCCACTGTCTGCTGTTTTACAATCAAACTCAGGATGGTCCTCCATCATGCTGTCTTCATGCAAAAGGTGCAAACGGCGGTCACCCTCTTTGTAGCGACCCAATACCTGGTTGGGGTGATCAGGTGTGCTGATGACGCCGGAAATTTCGTCGTCAAAAACACTAATAGCCACCACGGATTTGGGTTGCCCTTTGACGATGCCCCGGTAATGAACGCCGCTGTTCATTTCGTGCATAACCTTAGGATTACTGGCCAATACGACGCTGAAATCGTCAGCGAAAAGATTGACTTGTACCAGTTCTAATTCATAGGTACCTGCATCACCCGCAGGTATAGGAAAGGTCATGGCTTTGGGACGCGCTTGTAGCAGCCCTCGCAGGTCTTCCGACCGCAAGGACAGCCACTGAGCGTTTACAGCGTCTGCATCACGCAGATCAGGTGCCCGGTCAAACAATTGATACTTGACAAATTTAGCCCGGGTGCTTTTTTGAGCTTCGACCAGTTCTGCAGGACGTAAAGATAGTTGTGCCTGGACTATGGACAAAGCCATAGCCAGCGCCAGCGTAAGTACAGTTCTCATGGCGTGAATCGGTTTTTGGTAAAACTTTTAAGGTTACTACAAATAAATTAGGTTACGACATGGTACACCAAGCCGCTGGTTTTCTCAAAGTGTGTTAATCCCCTGTGTGTAAAGATTGATTACCAATTGCTCAAGACAAAGCAAAGTATGGGCTAAAAAAATAGTGGCGTCTTGATTTTGTGTGAGATTATCCTTGTTAGTTGCGTGGTAAGTATCCGTGTTCTGGATTAGCGCTAAAATTGGGGAAGGAATTTGCACTTTATAACTCCATCCCTTGAGTTTGGATTGTGCGTAAAACAAAAAAAATATAATTCTTTTTTTGTTTTGTATCGCAAAGATAAGGCTATCGGCCAAAAAAACAACCCCTAGAACAAGAGAAGCTAAAAAGAGGTGATAAACTGACAATTCTCTGACGCATTAGACAAGTAGGGCTTTGCTTGGGAGCAAAGCCCTCAAATGAGTAACCTTAAAAAACAATTCACGCCTTATAAGGATGTTATAAAGCCAATCCGGGATAGAATCGCCACTCATCGCAGCATTTGCGAAGGGCATTTCTATAAAAAGGTAGCTATGACCACAGCGATCATATTTTTTGTACAGTTTTTGGGAGGGGCGATAGATAGAAGGTTTCGCCAATCATTTATTGAGGGCAAGCAGGAGTAACATACCCTTATTATAAAAACAAGCCCAAAATAATACAGATTTTTTTTTGACGCAAGTTTTACATTCACAGACTTATTAGAAACATAAAAAAAGGGTGAAACCGAAGCTTCACCCTATCAAAGTTAAGTTAAATCTTATATTCTGCTCATTTCGAATGCTCAACCATAAATTTACCAGATTGCTGAAGACTTTTCCCTTTCACCTGATAGATGTACATGCCACTGGGAAGATTGCTTACTGGAAAATCAAGAATGGGGCTACCCAGATCGTGATTGACATTTTTGCGATAGATCACTTTGCCCAAAAGATCCTGTATCTGTACTTGGTACAGGCCAGGCGGAAAATAATCCAACTGTAGGTTTAACTGCTGATCAGCAGGATTAGGTGATGCCAGTACTTGAGGAGCAGACTGAGGTTCTGGTTCTAACCCATTCAATAAAGAAGAACAGGGTTTGGTTTCGTAAATTTTGACATTGCGGAATTGTGAATTGCCAGGAACAATGCTTTCATCGTTGTCATTGACAAAAAACAAGTATTTGGTGTCGCCAGTGTACTTTTGACCAACCGGGATGATGAATTTTCTCCAGCCCCCATAACCAACATAAGTATTAAACTCTTGATACCCCCATATCTGGGTGCCCGCAAGTTGGAAGGTATAGTAGGTATTAATGGCCATATCGTTGTCAAAACCAATCCCATGAATCTCTGATTTCTGGGTAGAGCGGAATTCAAACTCAAGGACTGTATTGCTTGTGATAGTCCGGTTCATCCCTATAGCTTTCCAGGCATTGCCACTCAAGCTAAGACCGTTGCCATTTTCTATAATTGATGAACTGCCTTGATCTTGCGATTCCCCGTAAGGCAGTACATTGAATGTATTGAAGTTGACATTGATACAACTCGCATTATTGGTAGGTGGGGTCGGAGGAGGGGGTGGCGGAGGCACAATGGTGACTTTACGCCCCAAATTATCAATGCAAAATGAAGTTACGGCTTCACGTGTAAAGCGCCCACCTTCGGCCAGGATTTTGGCTTCACTGTCCAACAAAGAAAAAGAGCCATTGCCAAAATTGCAACAGAGCCCGTCGCCCCGGGAGTCAAGAACCCGTAAGGTGTAACAGCCTACTGGAAGGCAGAGCTTTTTTTGAATTATTTGCCCATTACTTTTGATCGCATAAGGCCCCCCTTTATCAACAGCGGTATTGTTCGCATCTAGAATTTCGTAGCTTGTTTCGTTGCCATAAGTATCCAAAATAAGGGTAAAAGACACTTCTCCACATTGTGGAGGAGGAGGAGGAGTAATTTGACAGCCACTCATACAGGGAGCACTGGCAATACGGTTGCGGATGAGGTTGCCAGGTTGTAAGCCAAAACCCAGAGAGAAATTGATCCCATACTGGGTAATGTGACAGTACGACATGATGGTGCCACCCTGTTTGGGCACTGCTGGAGTAGCACAACCGCCATCCGTAAAACCAGGACAACCATCAATGGCCGTACTGTTGCCATTCCATACACAGGCATGAGTATGTTGTGTTCCTAAAATATGCCCCAACTCATGGGTCAACACCATTACCGTGAAGGAATAAGCAGGTGCTACACTGTAACTTTTGCCAATACCGGCATAACCCAGGTTGAAAGCATCACACAAGCCATCTACTACCGCAATGCCACCACCTCCTTTGTAGGAAAGCAAGAGTCCTGCATCTCCCTTGATTTGTCCGGCGCGTCTGTTTTTGAATTGGCTCAGTAAACCGTAGGCATCATATTCGCTGTAAGGACTGGTGGTGTTCCAGATGTAAAGCTCGGAAAGATTGAGTTTGATGTTTTCGTTGGCATACAAGGTAGCAGTTTGATTAAATACTGCTTGAATATATCGAGTGGTTGCATCCAGCCCTCCTTTGTCCAGAAACACATCGTTATCGACTTCCAAGGATAAATTGACACAGTTGTTGACTGCCCGAAGTTCAGGAGTTTTTTCCAGTTCTTTGGCAGAATAGCCTCTTTGCCCATCCGGCGTATAACAATGGAAATCATGCCTCTCCGGGATTTGATCTTCAGGATACAGGACGTGTAAATTTTGGATTTTGTTTTGTTTAGACTTGTATTTGGCTAAAGTGAAATTGCCACTTTCCAGGGTGCTGAACATCCCCAGAACCTCATCTCCGTAAATACTCAGGGAGGCAATAGAACCAGGATTTCCTTTCAGGACACCACGATAATGCAAGCCTTCAGTTTTTTCATCCGGGCTAGGCGTAGGGTCGGCTAATTTTAGGGTATAGCCTTCGCCAAACAATTCAACTCGGTACATTTCCAGTGTTACGGTTTTTCCCTGAACTGGTAAGTCAATTTCAATGGCTGAATAGGGATGCCGCAATAAACTTTGAGCAACTTCCTCCTGAAAAGTAAGCCCTTGAGCGAAGGGAAGTTCCGCGTCCTTCAGTACCTTGTTAGCAGGGAACAATGCCAGCCTCATAAAGGGTGATTTTACCTTTCGTAGCGCATCAATTTGTTCCTGAGGACGTAGTCCAGTTTGGGCATATGTCCCCAATAAGGCACATGCCAGTACAATTGTTAGTAGTGATTTCATAGTGTTCTTGCACGATAATCGGTGAACAATAGACTCTAGGGCAACATGGCGGTGTTAGCCAGCCTGTTGTAGCTTTCAACTTAAATCAGTGATTAAGGTGTTATTGGTGCACGAGTTTTTAATGTTATGCATGTTGTTTGAAACACACATAATTCATAAGGCAGCGCCTTATGGAAGCCTGAATGGGAACAATAGGTCTCGTGAAAGTGATTAATTTTCCAAGTGGTTCACATGTAATGTATTGAGGGAGCAGGGCTGAAAACAGCCTAAATTTGGGATAGGTGAATCAATATTTGGAGGGAACAATTATTACAAATACGTCTGCAATGTATGAGCATTTTTAATGAGATACAAATATTTTTTTAACATAGGCTTTTTTTTACTTTAAAATGTCAGAACCCGCTAAAAAAAAGTGTTCCTGCGTACAGGAACACCTAATTATTGGGTCTTGAAATTAACATTTTTCCTGACTTTTTGAACTGGTTGTTGTGAATAATATAGAAGTAAATTCCTGATAGCCAATTGGTTGTATTGATCTGCCATTCCCATATATTGGAATCACTGAGATTCAAAGGATAGTCGTTCAATATTTTTTGCCCCAAAGCATCAAAAATGCTCACTTTGTATTGCCCTACAGGCCAATTCAATAAACTAAACCGAGCGCTGACATCACTAGGGGTAGGAGCAATCAAAACGGCTGGAACCGGGTTTTTCAATCGAGTCAATTGACTCAAGCCTAAATCAATGCCTGGCTCCTGGAAGCCCGGGCAAGGCGTTTCCTCATAAATGCGCACGTTGCGGAATTGGGATTCGCTTTCAAATGGAGCAGCATCTTTGTCCACGGCGAAAAACAGTCGGTTAAAAGTTCCGGTATAAAATTTTCCTACCGGGATGGTGTATTTTTTCCATTGGCCATCGCCAGCATAATTGCGATAATCATCAATGCCCCAGGTTTGGGAGCCCCAAAGCTGGAAAGTATAGGGTGAAGAGATGTTTTCATCATCATCAAAACCAATTCCGTGAATTTCACCCAACTGGGTAGAGCGAAATTCAAACTCTATAAAGGTCTTCGCAGTTACTGCATAATTGATGGCTACAGCCTTCCATGCATTGTTTTTGATGATCAGTGTTTTACCAGCATCTGCAATACTTGCGGTGCCTCCATCCTGAGACCCACCAAATGAAACGGGGGTGTAACGGTTAAAATCAATACTCACACATCTCGAATCGGCTGGAGGGTTACCCCCTCCATTATCGGGTGCGCTGACACAAAAATTAGCCTGCACTTGACCTGTAAACACTGCACCCTTAGCGATTTCCACGTTATTCGCATCCAATAGCCGATAACTGCCTTCTCCATAAGTGCAACAAATTCCATCGTTGTGTTTGTCATAAATTTTGAGGGAGTAACAACCAAAGGGTAAGCAGGCTTTGCGTTCAATTTTTTGGCCCAGGGTTTTGTCAACATATGGCCCCCCTTTTTCAACGGCAACCCCAGCCGGATTGATAATTTCCCAGGTGGTCTCGCTGCCAAAAAGATCTAGTGTCATCTGGAAAACGACTTCACCACAGGTGGCATTGTTACCTCCACCGCCATTATCGCTGCCGCCGCCACCATCAGTTGTGCATACTTGTAAGCAGGTAGCCGCAGCAATCCGATTGCGAATCAGATTGCCGGGCTGCGTGCCAAATCCCTTTGAAAAATTAATACCTACCGTGTTTAGGTGGCAATAAGACATAATGGTGCCGCCACCGGAAGGGGTACCCTCAGTTGCACTACAGTTGCCCTCCGTATACCCCGGGCATGCGTCGATGGCCGTATTGTTGCCATTCCAAACGCAGGCATGGGTGTGCTGAGCACCAAGAATATGCCCCAACTCGTGGGCGACAACCATTACGCTGAAAGAATACGTTGGCAGATTGGAAAAAAAGCGACCCACACCCGCTACACCCATTTTGAAGGAGTTGTAAGGGCGGCAAAGGCCATCCACTACTGCAATGCCGCCACCTCCTTTGTAAGTAATCAATTCTGCTGCATCGCCATTAAAGCTGGTGCGGGTTCGCTGAAACTGCGTTAGTATTGTGTACGTATCAGATCCGGTATAGGGGCTACTGCTGTTCCAAATGAACACTTGAGACAAACTCAAACGAATGTTTTCATTGGCATATAAGGCAGCAACCTGATTAAAAATACCAGTCACATATTGCAAAGTGCCATCTTGGCCTCCTTTATCGATGAAAACATCATTGTCCACTTCCAGGTACAAGCGCACACAGGGCGCTGCGCTGCGCAGTCCTGGTTTTGCTCGTAAGTCTTCTGGCCGATACTCGATTTCATTATCGGGGCTCAGGCAATGAAATTCGGGGCGTTCATTCATTTTTTCGTCCGAATGCAAGAGGTGCAAGCGCGGATCGGCGCCTTTGTAATGTCCCAGTACCCGATTACCTTCCTCGGGAGAGCTAATGAAGCCCATTACTTCATTGTTAAAAATGCTGATGGCCGCCACAGATTTCGGTTGCCCCTTAATTCGCCCTTGATAGAACAATCCAGTGACCTTGTTAAAAGGTGTATGGGTTTGCTCAGCAAATTGTACTGCGAAATCGCCGCTAAAGATGTCAACTTGTACCAATTCCAGTTCCATCATCGTACCATCAGTATTGGGCAAGGGCAAAGAGAGGGCCAAAGGCCGCTCCCTTTGCAATGGGATTATACTTGCCATATTAAGAAACATCCATAGTCCGTTGACAACTTGGGGTTCGCTCCTCAGCTCAGGAGCACGTTCAAACAAGCGAATCGTTTTAAATGCCACATTAGTTTTTATCCTAGCTTCCACCAAATCATTTGGACGCATAGCGCTTTGAGCATTGGCCAATGTCCATAGCATAGCCAACACTACAGTTAGTAGTATTCTCATGATGAGTCAAAATTTTTGAAATTCCAAACAGTGCTGCTTGGACGAACGTATAATCAGTTTGAATAAGTTGCTCGGTGGGCAGTTTTGCCCGAGCGGATTAGTGAATTATGAAGTGTAGTGATTATGGAAGGATGTGTTGGACAAACAGGGTAAATAAAATGATGTCACTTAATATTCAATCGCGATAAAAGGGTATTTATGCAAATGTAGTTTTTTGTTTTGACGAATGCAAATGTTTATCACAAAAAAGTTGAGGAAGGTTGAGAAGGTTTAGGAGTTGAGGCTACCGCAGAAACTTAGACAAGGACATCGTCAAAGTTTCTGCGGTAGCCTCAACTCCTAAACCTTCTCAACCTTCCTCAACTCCTTATCCCATCTCTTGGACTACTTCTTCAACTTGTGGAATCATCCGCTTCAACATACCTTCGATACCCGCTTTGAGGGTAACGGTAGAAGAAGGACAACCACTGCAAGAACCCTGCATCAGTACAAAAACTTTGCCGTTTTCGTAGTGCTTGAACTCAATGTTCCCACCATCCATTTCCACGGCTGGCTTCACGTAAGTATCAATGAGTTCTTTGATTTTTTGCACCAATTCAGCCTCATCGCCAGTGTAGGTTACCCCGGCGCGATCTGCTTCAACTTTGGCCGTATGCTCCGCAAAACCCTCTTTCACCAATTCACCACCCTCTTCAATGTAGTTTTTGATGAAATCTTTGATGTCGGGCCACTCATAGTTCATTTCCTTGCTCACCGTGACGAAGTTGTTGCTGATGTACACTCCTTTCACGTAAGGAAACTCAAAAAGCGCGACTGCCAGCGGTGACCATTCATGGGCCACATCCACTTCACGGAAATCGGCTGTGCCGCGATACAACATGCGGTTGGTCACAAATTTGAGTGACTCCGGGTTGGGCGTTTGCTCAGTGTACAACAACACCGGGCTTTTGGTAACAGTAGTCTCCATATCGTGAGTATCTGTTGTCGTGTTAATGATTAGACAAGGTCTATTTAGAATGAATCTACAAGGTAACGCTTTTTAAGCCTCGCTGGTTTTTAAAGCGATTGAGTTTTTGCAATAATTTCCTCAATGCTCAGTTTTTCCTGCTCTCCGCTTTGCATGTTTTTAAAGCCCAGCAGGCCGCTGCTCATTTCTTCTTCTCCTACCAGCACCACAAAGGGAACCTGCCGATCGTTGGCATATTTCATTTGTTTTTTGAGCTTACCTGGATCGGGGTAAATTTCGGCATTAACCCCAGCAGCGCGCAATTTGCTCAGCGCGGCAAAAGCATACAGGTGAGTAGCATCATCAAAGGCCATAAAAAGCACTTTGAGCGAGCTGCTGCTATCGGCGGGAAACAATTTGAGTTCTTCCAGTACATCATAGATGCGCTCGGCACCAAAAGACACACCAACGCCCGAGACATCCTTGAGCCCAAAAACACCCGTCAGGTTATCGTAGCGACCGCCGCCACCAATGCTGCCCATGGCAACTCCTTTTGCTTGTACTTCAAAAATACAGCCGGTGTAGTAGTTTAGCCCACGGGCCAGGGTGATGTCAAAACGGATTTCTTGCTGGGTTGTACTGGCCCCGAGGTACTGCAATAGGCTTTGGATTTCCTGGATGCCCAATTTTCCAGTTTCACTGGCGGACAGGGCACTTTGTAATTCATCAAGCGATTGAATGGCCAAAATCTGGGTGATTGTTTCCACCGCTGCTTCACCAATCCCCCGCTCAGCCATTTCTTTTTTTACCCCGTCCAGTCCAATTTTGTCCAATTTGTCGATGGCCACAGTCATGTCCACCATCAATTCAGGGATACCCGCCACTTCTGCAATCCCGGTTAGGATTTTGCGGTTGTTGAATTTGATGACGACTGGCAAATTGAGTTTGGAAAAAACCTCATCGTAAATCTGCACCAATTCTGCCTCATACACCAACGAAGTAGAGCCCACCACGTCCACATCACATTGGTAAAACTCGCGATAACGCCCTTTTTGGGGCCGATCTGCCCGCCAAACGGGCTGGATTTGGTACCTTTTGAAAGGGAAGCTGATCTCGTTCTGGTGCATCACCACAAAGCGGGCGAAGGGCACGGTAAGGTCGTAACGCAGGCCACGTTTGGCCAGTGCAGGGGTGAGGGTTTTGTATGCTTGGGCCTCAATATCCGCGGGTTTGATGCCTTTGAGGTATTCGCCATTGTTCA